>NZ_QEQK01000011.1 GCF_003151135.1 Abyssibacter profundi | reverse complement strand
CTCACGAGAGATCGTTGAACGGTGACGGCCTAACAGGCGTGCGATCGAACTAAGCGTGGCGCCCTGGCCGTGCTGAATCATGATGGTCGCACGCTCTTCTGGACTCAGGTGATGGTAGCTGGATGACATGGCAACACTCTTTTTGGATGGTGTTGCACTTGTTTCCTGAGCCTACGCAGTGAAACCCCGAAATGGGCGGCGATCTTTTTTATCGTGTAGTCGCCTGTTGCGATGCCAGATTTGATCTCGTTTTCTCTCAAACTTGACGGGGACGTGCAAAAAAAGCGCAGGTTTATAGACTTTTTACCCGCCCTGTATGCGGCAACCGAATTTGACAGGTTACTCACGGTTGAAGGCATAAGCCTTCAACCGTGGTCCGCCCTCGGACTAAGATCATTCAGCAAGCAGGCGAGCCCCATAAGGATTGTCGATGACCATTTTCCAACTGCCATCAGCTTGAACCCTCAGAACTGCAACGGATAACCCAGCCTGCTCTATTTTAGTCCCGTCGGGTGCCGTACCTACCATCGACCAGGGCGCGATGTGAACCGCAGTGTCACCTGACACATAGACTTCGTGGCCACTGTAGGAGACTTCTGGTTTCGCAGCGGTCATCTGAGAAAATATCTGACGGGCAATCGAAGAGTCAGTGACGGACTGACCAGGCTCAAACATAATGGCGGCGCCATCTCTATAAGTGGACATGATGCCATCCACATCACCTTTCTCCAAGCTAGATGTCATGGCTTCCACGGTTGCAAGTATATTTTTTTCTTCTTCGGTCATTTTTCTTCCTTCTGAACTGTGAGCCGCGGCAGCGACAGAAGCAACACCAGCCACAATGGCTGAAGCGATCAATTCCTTAACCATCCCGAACCTCTCTTTCTATCAAAAAATAAATTACATCCACCTTCAATCCAAAAAATACCTTGCTCCGCTTTAGCACATATAAACTTCACTTCCTTATCCGCTGACGATATCAGCCAACATAACCCCCAAGTCTTCGGGGCAATTTAGCACAGGAATAGAACGTTGAAGAATTAAAGCGCGCAATGACTTTTCCACGGCCCTAGCCTGATTCATCACATCTTCGTAACTAGCTCCATAATTCTGAGCATAGACCAGACGTTCTTTATTTATGCGACCCAGATTGAGCGCTGCAGGCAAGCGACGAGGGCAAGAACATTTCGCGTTTTCGTTTGCGACTCCACAATGCGCCGATGTAAACGCAACAACCTGGCTTCTAGCGCGGGATAGGCGTTGACGAAAATTCACCTTGGAGATTGATAAAATCTCCGCTGCCTCAGAATGATCGAACTCGAACACATCACCCAGCACGTAGGCAATCCGATGCTTGAGATCAAGACACAATAACATTGCCATTGTGCAGGAAATCCGCAACTCACTGAGCAATAAGCCTTCTTCATCCGAGGGCGTGGGATCGCTTACCAAATCAGAATGCAAGTCTTCCCGAAACTCCTCAAAGCTTAAGCAAGCCCTTTTTACCTGCGCTTTCTTTTCATCGAGGAGATAGTTGACAGCAACTCTGTAGACCCATGTATCAAATGAGCTTCGACCTTCGAATGTGGACAATTTCGTGATAACCGTTATCAAGACTTCCTGCGTTGCTTCGAGAGCGTCATCCGGGTTCGCAAGCATCCGAATAGCCAGGCGATAAACCTTGTCTTGAACCTCCCGTACTACAGCCTCCAAAGCGACGGCGTCGCCATCCTTCGCGCCTTCAATCAGTACTCCAAGAGCATCATTCATATAACGCGGTATCCCATATTCTGTCGTTCCAATGGGTTAGACGGACCGACATGTCAATGTGTGACAAAGTGGCTTGCTGCGTCGGCCGGAGAAGCAGGTTGACAATAAATAAGAGACCGGTCTACTGTATGCAGCACAACCTCTCGTAGAACGCCGGATCAGGCCTAAGTGCACTCACAGTTACACGCCCCACCATCGTCCATCCTGGTTCCGTCACGGAGACGAATTTCTAGCGGCTCAAACAGACCGGCCGGGGGCAGCGCATTTTGACCCCCTTCGATGAGGACGCCAACGCAAAGCGCGCTGTCGGCTCGGTCGCCCAGGCCTCAACGGCCTATGCTCCGGCGCTGAGGTGCCGTTACCGCCCGACCGTTTCACAACGCAGACGTAATACCACCGAGTCACACATAACAACGGCGGCAACACAGTTCACCTCCCTTCGACTAGCCCTATTTAGCGATTCGTATCGACAACCGGTTAACTCCGATGAAGCATCCGCAAACAAATGGCATCGTCGAACGATGTAACAGGCGCGTTGCCCGTATTCTGGTCAACCATCAATTCAGTGACGAGCGGGACCTGGATCAGGCGCATGAACGAGAAGTCCGGCGATGCCATCGGCAATCCCCCCAAAAAAACGAGGCATAAGGCCTCAACCGCTCGCATAAATCGCCAGCAGTCGTAACAGACAGAAACATCCGCACAACCAGGCCTCGATCATCCGAGACCTGTCAACCTGAGGCAGCACCACGATGGCACGCATTAGAAACCAAGAGGCCTACCATGACACGCGCTCCAAATTACTGAATGTCGGCATGAATCTAATCCGAGCCGGTAGTTATGAGAGTGTCGGCATCAATGATGTACTAAGGGCAAGCGGCGTCCCCAAGGGTTCCTTCTATCACTATTTTCAGAGCAAAGAGGAATTTGGCCTCGAAGTAGCCAATCACTACCACGACCAGCAGCTACAGACCGCAAAGCATGTACTTCAGAACTCAACGCAGCCACCTTTCGAAAGACTGATCACCTTCTTCCGATTGGCCTACAAAGACTTCGAGGCCAGAGGGTTCTCTCATGGCTGTCTCATGTGCAACCTCTCTACGGAGCTCGCCGATCAGACTCCAGCTTTTCGGGCATTGCTCAAGAAGCATTGGCATGCACTCTGTACACAGATCGCCTCTTGTATTAAGGGGATGGATAAATCAGAACTCGGCCTTGAACACCTCAGCGATGCAGAGGCCGGTGATTGGCTCCTCAATTCTTGGAGCGGCGCGCTCACACGAATGAAAGCTGTCGGAAATGGCGAGCCGCTTCGACTTTTTGTCAAGACAACATTCAATGAGGTGATCTAGATTATGCCCACTCGAAAGAACATTCTTATTACAGGTGCCAGCCGAGGCATCGGACTTCTCGCCACCAAGGCACTAGCTGAACGCGGACATCACGTTTACGCCTCTATGCGCGAAGTTCGAGGCCATAACAAACCTATCGCAGAAGAGATCCAGAAATAGGCTAACGCAAATAACCTCTCAATCCAACCGATTGAGATGGATGTCACCGAAGACAGTTCGGTTGAAGAAGCAATTGAAGAGATTGAAAAACTGCGCCCACTCGATGTATTGGTGAATAACGCCGGCGTTATGCCCACCGGACTGACAGAAGCCTACACGATCGAACAAGCTCAACAATACTTTAATGTCAACCTGTTCGGCATTATGCGCACAAGCCGCGCGACACTTCCCTACATGCGACGAAGAAGGTCGGGGCTGCTCATCAACCTCAGTTCCGCGGCCGGCCGTTTCGCGATGCCGTTCTTTGGGATTTATTGCTCTAGCAAGTGGGCTATGGAGGCTTACTGCGAAGCTCTTCATTATGAGCTTGAACCTTTTGGCATCGAATCGGTTCTGATCGAGCCAAGTGGTCATGGCACCGATCTTGTGAAGACGGCCCCACCCCCAGCCGATAAGCATTGCGTCGACAGCTATGGGCTAATGGGTGAAGGGCGGGACCATCTACTTAATATGTTTCAGGCCATGTTCGAGCAAGGTAGTCCGGAAACTGACGCCAATAATGTCGCGACAAAAATTGTTGGGCTGGTAGAAGCCGCTGGACCCAGACCGATCCGCACCCAAGTCGGCCATGACATGGGTGTCAGATCAGTCAATGAAGCTGTCGCCCCTATTCAGGCTGATCTGATCACAGGATTAAAGCCCATCTACATGGGAGGGGCAGCTTAGGTCATACCGTACGTAAAACGCTTAGCGCAGCGTCATTCTTTAGGCTTTTACCCCGTTCTCGCGAACACTTCACTGAAGCTGGTGAAATCTCCAAGGCCATCGACAAGCAGAGGTAACGATCCGTCTTCTTGAGGTGCTATTCAAAGCCCGCTCTGACAGGTCCATTGGGTAGCCCAGGTTAGAGCGCCAGGACTGAGGCCCCGCTACTTACAGGTCACTAAACCAGTAAACTCCGGCCTCCCCCGACGCCCACTGCGTCCACACTGCATGTCCGAAAACGCTATAGCCATCGACTGGTCAACCGTCGAAACGCGCTCACGACACCGCCTGCAGCGTAAGCTGCGCCGGGCCAAAACGCCGGAAGCCCGCGCGGCCGCCACAGCGAAAATCCAGTCCTCGGCCGGAAAGGTGGCGGCGCGGGCCGCGGCCCGTCCCGTGATCCAGCTCATGCCTGGCCTGCCGGTGACCGAGCGGGCGGATGACATCCGCGCGGCCATTGCTGATCACCAGGTGGTGGTTGTCACCGGTGACACCGGCTCGGGCAAGACCACGCAGCTGCCCAAGATTCTGCTGGACATGGGCTATGGCGCTGCTGGTCTGATCGGCCACACCCAGCCGCGCAGGCTCGCGGCACGCAGCGTGGCGCAGCGTATCGCCGAGGAGGTCGGGCAGCGCACGGGCGAACTCGTTGGCTTCCAGACCCGCTTCGATGATGCGGTGTCGGACGCCACGCAGGTCAAGCTGATGACCGACGGCATTCTGCTGGCGGAGACGCGGCGCGACCGTTTTCTCAATCGGTACGAGGCGATCATTGTCGATGAGGCGCACGAACGCAGCCTCAACATCGACTTTCTGCTGGGCTATCTCAAGCGAATGCTGCCCAAGCGGCCTGATCTCAAGCTGATCATCACTTCGGCCACCATCGACCCGGAGCGACTGAGCAAGTTCTTCGACGACGCGCCCATCGTCGCGGTCGAGGGCCGCACCTACCCGGTCGAGATTCGCTACGACCCGCCCGACCGTGAAGACGACTTGCCGGAGGCAATCTGGCAGACGGCGCAGCAGCTCTGGCGTGAGGCGGCTGGCGACATCCTGGTGTTTCTGCCCGGCGAGCGCGACATTCGTGACGCCGACCAGCATCTGTCCCGGGCGTTGGCGCACAGCCGGTTCAGCGGGGCCGAGGTGTTGCCGCTGTACTCCCGGCTCACGCGCAGTGCCCAGGACGCTATTTTCAAGCCCAGCCGCGGCCGTCGGATCGTGCTGGCCACAAACGTCGCCGAAACCTCTCTGACCGTGCCCGGCATCCGCTACGTGATCGACAGTGGCTTGGCCCGGATCTCCCGCTACTCCACGGCGGCGCGCGTGCAACGCCTGCCCATCGAACCCGTCTCCCAGGCCAGCTGCCGACAGCGTGCAGGACGCTGCGGTCGCGTGTCCGAGGGCGTGTGTGTGCGCCTGTTCGAGGAGGATGATTTCAACAACCGGCCGGCCTTCACCGATCCGGAGATCCGCCGGACCAATCTCGCCAGCGTGTTGCTGACGATGGCCGACCTGCAGCTGGGCGAGATCGAGGCGTTTCCGTTCATTGATCCTCCGGAAGGTCGCTACGTGCGCGACGGCATTCGCCTGCTGCAAATGCTTGAAGCGATGGACGAACGTGGCCAGATCACCCGCCTCGGCCGACAGCTGGCACGGCTGCCACTGGACCCGCGCATCGGGCGCGCACTCATCGCCGGCCAACAGGCCGGGATCGCCCCCGTCGTGCGCATTCTGTGCGCCGGTCTGACCATTCAAGATCCGCGAGACCGGCCGGCTGACAAGCGCCAGGCTGCGGATGAGGCGCAGCGGGATTTTGCGGACAAGCAATCCGATTTCGTCAGCCTGCTCAAGCTCTGGGATGCCTTCCAGCAAGCCAAGCGCGATGAATCCGGCAATGGCGTCAAGCGCTGGTGCCACCGGCATTTCGTCAATTTCATGCGGATGCGCGAGTGGGAAGACCTGGCACGTCAGCTTCGCCAGATCGAACGCGACATGGGTTGGCCAGCGGCCGCCGCCACCGGCGCACAGGCCGAGGTCGATGTCGCGGGCTTGCACCGAGCCGTGCTCAGCGGCTTCATCGACCAAATCGGGGTCCACGATGAGCGCGGCGAGTATCTCGGTGCGCGCAACCGGCATTTCCGAATCTTTCCCGGATCCGGTGTCGCCAAGGCCTCGCCACGCTGGATCGTGGCAGGCGAGATTCTGGAAACATCCCGGCTTTACGCCCATCAGGTTGGCAAGGTCGAGCCCGAGTGGATCGAGCACGTCGGCCAGCACCTGCTCAGCCGCGAACAGTACGAGCCACGCTGGTCGGTGAAGTCCGGTCGGGTCGAGGCCAGCGAGCGTGTGCGGTTGTTTGGTCTGCCGCTGGCCGATGGCCGCAAGGTCGACTTCGGCCGCATTGACCCAGAGGTCGCCCGCGAGCTGTTCATCCGCGAGGCCCTGGTCCCGCACGCCCTGGTTCGACAGGGGCGCACAGAACCGGACTTTCTCGCGCATAACCGCGTGCTGGTGGAATCCATCGCCGAACAGGAAGCGCGGTTCCGGCGCCGCGATCTCATGGTGGATGAACTCACGCAGTTCGCGTTCTACGATGAGCGGCTGCCGCGTAATGTCTGCGACCGCGCCAGCCTGCTGCGCTGGCTGAAGCAACAGGACGATGCCAGCCTGCGCTTCGATGAAGCCACCCTGTTGCGCCACGCCGGCCTCAGTCTGCCCGAGCAGGACTACCCCGAAACCCTGGCCGTCGGCCAGACGCGGGTCACCCTGCACTACCGCTTCGAGCCCGGTCACCCGGAAGATGGCATCACCGCCCGCGTGCCGCTGCCGCTACTCAACCAGGTTGACCCGAACCAAGCCGAGTGGCTGGTCCCCGGCCTATTCGAAGAAGCCATCACCGAACGCCTTAAAGCCCTGCCTAAAGCCGTGCGCCGACAACTGGTGCCGGTACCGGACACTGCGCGAGTGCTGCGCGAGACACTGGACTTTGGCGAAGGCCGCTTCGAGGACCAGCTGCGCAAGGCGCTGCACCGCCGCCTGGGCCGCCCCTTGCCCGGTGACGTGTGGGCGGATTACCAGGCATCGACCCATTTGCGCATGCGCTTTGAGGTCCTGGGCGATGACGGCGCCATTCTGGCCGCTGGCCGCGATCTTGATGCGCTGCGGGACCAGCTGGGCGCACAGGCGCGCGAAGCCGTCCAGACGGTTCCGGATGATGGGATGGCACGCACTGGCCTAACGGCCTGGGACGTCGGTGATCTGCCCGATGTCGTCGAACTGGATCATGGCGGCCTGCAGTTCTCTGCCGTGCCGACGCTGGTGGACCGGGGCCAAAGCATCGACCTGGAATTGGTGGATGACCCGGACAAGGCCGCGCGCTGGCATCGCCAGGGCGTGATCCGCCTGCTGCGCCTAGCACTCGGCCAGCAGGCCCGCTTTCTTAAACGGGAACTGGACGACCTCAAGCTCTTGTCGGCCGCCAAGCTGCCCGAGCCACCGCCGGCCGCGCTGGCCCCCGCCGGTCTGGCCGAACGCCTGGAACGCGACCCTGAACCCGTGTTGTTTGCAGACCTGATGGAAACGCTGATCCACCAGCGCATGGATGCGGTGCCACGGCGCGAATCCGAATTCACAGCCTTGCTCGACACGGTGCGGAAACATGCGGTGGCCGATGGCCAGAGCATCTGGGCCGGCGCCCGGCCTGCGCTCAAACGCTGGGTGGCGCTGCGCAAGCGCCTGAGCCGCAACATCCCGCTGCCGTGGATGCCCGCCGTTAACGACATCCAGGATCAACTCGATCATCTGGTGTTCGCCGGCTGCCTGCGCTGTCTACCCGAGCCGCGCCACCTCGACCGCTATCTCAAGGCCATCGAAGCCCGCCTGGACAAGCTGCAGCAGGAAGACATCGCCCGCGACAAGACGCGGGCACAGCCGGTCCAGCGGTACTGGCGGCGCTACAAGGAACTGGCCGCCAAGGCAGCCCGTCGGGGCGAGCCCACCGAGGGGCTGGTGGCGTTTCGCTGGATGGTCGAGGAATTCCGCGTTCAGGTGTTTGCGCAGCCGCTGGGCACGGCCATTAAGGTCTCGGAGAAGCGACTGGATGCGGCGCTGGCCGCCCTGTAAGCACCGGATCTGAGCGGGTTAGGATGACTCGCTGGCCGCCAGTAAATCCTCCAATGCGCGCTGCATCTCGGCATCTTCCATCGTCACGTGCAGGGCACCTGCCTCCGTCCCATCCGGCTTGAGCAAGGCCACCCAGCCCGTCGCCCGATTCTCGCCATACAGCTTGGCAAAGCCCCGGGCCTTGGCCAGCGCCTTGCCCTCGGCGCGTCCCGCATCCGTGGTGTAGTCCACGCGAATGAACTCGATCCGGTCACCATACTGCTGCTGTAGGGCCGCCAGCCTCGGCTTCATCAGCTTGCAATTCAGGCACCAGTCGGCGTGGAACAGCACTGCGGCCGGCTTATCGGCGGCCTGAGACCCTGCCATGGGCCCGAGCGCCAGGACCAGGCCCAGCAGCAACATTTGCAGAAACGCTTTCATGATTTTGTCTCGACTGTCTGCCGGGAAATCCGGGCATCCTGGCCCAAAGCATAGCGGCGGCTCATGGCCGCCGCTATGGACTCAACGTGCTGCCGCCTAGCGACGCGACTGACGCCCCCGGAAGCCGGCCAGCATCAGCAGCAGCAAGGCCCCCAGAGGAATCGCACCGGAGGACCCACTCGGCGCGGTATCCACCGGGTCAGGTTCTTCCCCGCCCTGCTGTGGACCGCCTTCGCCAGTTGCGCCCTTTTCACAGACATCGCCCGTGCCGTCGGCATCGCCATCGGCCTGATCGGTGTTCGGCGTCACCGGACAGTTGTCGACGTCATCGGTCACGGTGTCGCCATCGCTGTCCTGCGGGCTGCCATCACCGACATCCGCCGTCAGCGCCGCCGTGCTGTCGCAGTAGACATACGGATCCGGGCTGGGTGCGTTGAGGAAGGTTTCGCTGTCCACCGCCACCGTGTCCCAGAACAGCTTGCGCGTGGCGATCAGCCCATTCTGGAATTCGCAGAAACCGGCATCCTTGCCAGGCACTTCCGCCTCGGCAATGCCCAGCAGGGCCAACGTATTCGCCACCACACCGGCCGCGTCCACGGGTGTGATCACACCCCAGCCCAGCTGCACCCAGGGCGCTGCATCATTGATCGGCACGGCAATGTCGGTCACACCCAGCGCCGGATCGTAGTCCGCCGAGCCCGGCACCCAGGCCGATTCTTCCAGCGCGCGACGCAGCTGCCAGTTGGAGAACGTCACCGGCTGGCCATTGAGAATACCGGCGGCCATCAGCGGACGCCCCTGGCCCACATAGGGACCACCCAGGTAGTTCAGTGCGCGCCGGGCCTCCAGCAGAATCTTCGAGGCCGTCCCCGCAGAGCGCGGCGTGGCAAAGCTGGTCCCACCAACCCCATCGTCATAGCCATCTTCACACTCGGCGCAGTACGGCAGCGTCTGTGTGAAATCGGCGATGAAGTCGGGGAAGGTCCCGGACAGCACCTGACGGCCGTTGGACGAGTCTCCCGGCTCGTTGGCCTGGGTTTCCTCGAAACCGGCAATGCCCACGCTCCACCAAGGACCACAGGTCGAATCCTGCAAGGCCGTCGAGGGCGTGTTGTCGCAGGCACCAAAATGCAGCTTGCCGAAGGCATAACTGCCCGTGAAGCTGTCGTTGAGGTGCCCAGTTCCCGGGATGCTGCCAATCGGCCCGTAGCTGGTCGTAATGATGTCGATGGCCGGATGCGTCATCGCAAAGGTCTCGGCGGCATCCGAGATGCCCTCGATGAACACGACCACAGCTTCGGGGTTGGCGAACAACACCGATGCCGATGTGCCGACGCCATGGGTATCGCCCTCGTCATCCGGCAGGAACGGACGCGTGCCCGGCCCAAAGGACTTGGCAATGACGTTGGTGCCCACGAACCAGACCATGTCGCAGGCCGCTGCCTGCTCCCAAAGCCCGCTATCGAGATCGGCCTGGTAGTCGGCCGCAAAATCGCCCGTGCGGGTCAGCTCAATGGCACAGTCGCCACCGATGCCGAAGTCGTCCAGTACCGGCAGGCTAACCGCGCTGGGCGCGGCATCGCTGTAGATCGGGCTGCCAGCATGGTAGAACGCATGGTAGGGGTTGACGCCCGAGTCGATCACGGCCACCACGGACCGCGGAACGTCGGTTAACGGCACATCGGCCGGCAGGCCGGTCGCGCCGCCAGCACCGCCGCCCGATCCACTGTCCAGCCCGATCAACTCGACCGTGCCCTCGTAGCTATTCGCAGCGACCAGGAACGGCAGGATGTAGACCGTGTAGTCGGTCGTCCCTGCCACGGCGGGGAATTCGGTGGACTCGGAGCCCGAAGCCGTCGCCGACGCGGCAATCTCGTTGCCGCCGGCATCATGCACATACAGGTCGTAGTCCCCCGTTTCATCGTCGAACTCGGCCGCTATGGACACGCGAATCTTCAGGTTGTCGTAGACCTCCAGGGCGTCACCGGGCAGCTCGACCGTGAGTGCGAACTCATCACAATCCACGGTATTGGCGAAGCAGACACCGCTGACGTTGGCGCCGGCGGGTGTGCTGCCGGCAAAGGTCAGTACCGGCGTGTCGATGGACAGCGTACCGCCAGCCGGCGTGGTGTCCGCAGCCTGTGCAGCACAGGCCCCAAGCGCCAGAACGCCGGCCACCAGGCCGCGTAGGGAATTCACAGAATGTTGTTGCATGGTTGTCACGTCCAAGAAAAAGATCTGCCCGATCCTTGGGTCAGTGCGTCGTCCGTGGTGTTTGACGATAAAGTGCGACAGGGGAGCAAATCCCATACCAACACCCTAGGCGGCTCCAACGCTGTACATACGCGTCAAGCCGATCAACGGCCGGACCGCCGCTGCGGGCGGTGCCGGCGCGTGGCAGGAGGTGGTGGTGCGACCGCCTAGAAGAACGCCTGGATGCCGGTCTGCGCCCGTCCGAGGATTAGCGCATGCACATCATGCGTCCCCTCGTAGGTATTCACCGTTTCCAGATTCATCAGATGGCGGATCACGTGGTACTCGTCGACAATGCCGTTTCCGCCGTGGATGTCCCGCGCCGCCCGGGCAATGTCCAGGGCCTTCCCCGTGGCATTGCGCTTGGCCAGCGAGATCATCTCCGGGCTGGCCTGACCGGCATCCAGTAGTCGCCCCAAACGCAGCGAGAGCTGCAGGCCCAGGGCAATCTCGGTTTGCATGTCGGCGAGCTTCTTCTGCACCAGCTGGGTGGCGGCCAGCGGCCGGCCAAACTGGGTCCGATCCAGTGCATATTGCCGTGCGGCCTTCCAGCAGGCCTCCGCCGCGCCCATCGCGCCCCAGCTAATGCCGTAACGTGCCTTGTTGAGGCAGGAGAACGGTCCTTTCAGCCCCTCGACCCCAGGCAACCGCGCCGCATCGTCGATGCGGACGCCATCGAGCACGATTTGCCCGGTCACCGACGCGCGCATGCTGAACTTGCCCTCGATCGTCGGTGTGCTCAGCCCATTGGCACCCCGTTCGACCAGAAACCCGCGGATGACATCCTCCGGGTCCTTGGCCCAGATCAGCAGCAGGTCGGCGATGGGTGCGTTGGTAATCCAGGTTTTGGCGCCATCCAGGCGCCAGCCACCGGCATCCGGCGTGGCGCGGGTTTTCATGCCACCCGGGTCGGAACCATGATCGGGTTCGGTCAGACCGAAGCAGCCCACAGCGGTGCCGGCGGCCAACGCCGGCAACCAACGCTGGCGCTGTTCCTGCGACCCGAAGGCATGAATCGGATACATCACCAGGCTGCTTTGCACCGACAACGCCGACCGGTAGCCCGAGTCCACCGCTTCGATCTCGCGTGCGGCCAAGCCGTAGGCGACGTGCGAGCCACCCGGGCACCCCGGTCCATCCAGCGACAGACCCAGCATGCCGAGCCCACCCATTTCGCGCAGGATTTCGCGATCAAACTCGCCGTGCCGAAACGCAGCGACAACCCGGGGCAGCAAGGCGCCCCGGGCGTAGTCGCGAACCGCGTCGCGCAGGGCGCGCTCGTCGGCCTCCAGCTGGTCGTCCAGACGGAGCGGGTCGCTCCAATCAAATGGGCTCGGCATTAGCCGAGCATGCTCTGGACCTTGTCGATGTACTGCTGCTTGGCCGTGTCGCTGTCCGTGCCCTTGAGCTTGGCCCAGGCGTCGTACTTGGCGCGACCCACCATATCCAGCATGCCCGGGCGCTTGCCCGACACATCCCCTTCGGCACCCTGCTTGTACAGGGCATAAAGGCTTAGCAAATCATCATTGCTGGGCCGCTCGGTCAGGGTTTTGATGTCCTTTTGCGCTTGTTCGAATGCCGCGTTGAGGTCGGACATGTCGCCTCCGTCAATGAATGTTGGAGCGGGATAATGGCATAGCCACCGGTGCCAGACACTGACCGCAGTGCCCGCCACCGGGGCTACAACTTACCGAAGAACGGCTCCGAGCCGCCCCGGGTCAGCGGCCAGGCGTAACCGATCTCCATGGTGAGGTTGACGAAGGTCTGGATGCGCCAGCGCAGCCCAATGCCCAGGTCCGCCTGGATGTGGCTGAGTGTCAGCTTGTCGAAATCGTCGTAAACCCGGCCGGCATCCATGACCAGCAATCCACGCACGGGCTTGTAGCCGAACAGCGGGCGCTGGTATTCCAGCGACAGCCGCCAGTAGACATCGCCCTCGAATTCGTCCTTGTCGAATCCGCGTAGATTGCCGCCGCCACCCAGGGCATGGGCGTCGAAGTTCCGGGGACCGCCATGATAAGACCCGGCATCGGCAACCACGCGCAGCGTCTGATGCGGGGTCTGACCCAGCGGAATGGCGCTGAATGATCGGATCGTGATGTCGATGTAATCGTAATCGGAGGCGATATCGGCGCTGGCGGCCTCGATGCGCCATCCAAAGCTGTAACCCGCCACGCTGTAGAGGCGGTCATCGAGTTGCTCGTACTGCCCCTGCAGGACCAGCGCGGTGGCCATGCCATTTTCGGCCGGCGCCTCGGCCCCACGCAGGGTTTCGTTCTGCCAGAGCAGCCCCCCACCCAGTCGCCAGCCCTGACTCCCACCCCCCGGCGTGAGTCGGCGTAGCGCCAGCACGCTGAACCGGGAGTAATCTTCCTTATAGCTAATGGTGTCGCCGCTGGGCGTGTCCTCCTCGATGGGCGTGATGTCGTGGGACACATCCAGGCCGAAATCAACCGACGACTCCAGGAAATACGGCGCAAAGTAATCGAACTCGAACTCCGTGGCATCGCCCCGATCTTCCTCCGCATTTTCCTGCCGAGAGATCAATGCCTCTACGTCGTGGTTCAAGCCGTTGACGTTGGACCAGTCCAGCTTGAAACCAAAGGCGAATTCGCGATCACTGTTGTAGTCCAGCCGCGGGTACGGCAGCAGGTACCACTTTTCGACCACGGTAAAGACCACGGCCACACCCTGGTCGACCGGTCGCAGATCGACGATCACCTGCTTGAACAAGCCCAGGTTGAGCAGCGCCTGCCGGCTGGCCTGGATGCGCTGGGGCTCCGCCGCCTCACCCACCGCGATGGTGAGCTCGCGCGCCATCACCCGCGGTTCGGTGATGGCATTGCCCTCGAATTCGATGGCCCGAATCTCCGGGTGGCGCTCGGGTAACGGCTCCAGCGGCGGCGCCACGGCCGCAACCACCAAGCCCGGCCAAACCATCAACAACCCGCGGAGGAACGCGGTCATCGGGCCATCGCCAGCTGCACAATGGCCTCGATCACGATGTCCGGCTGATCCCACAGGACAAAATGGCCGGCCTGCTCCAAGCGCTGAACTTGCAGGGTCTGCGATGGCCAGCGTGCCTCGGCAAAGTCTGCGGTCTGGGGCCAGACCAGGCGATCCTCCATCCCCTGGATCAGCACCACCGGCGTGGCGTCCGGTGTCCAATCGGCCCAGAGCGCCCGCAGCTCGTGCTGCAATGCAATCACCTCGGCATTGGCCCGCGCCAAGGGCTCGGGTAACAGCCAGCGGACAGGCGGCCACTGAGCGACACGATTAAACCAGCGCGGCGCCTCGGCCGCCGGGTCCAGCGATGCCGCGACGAGGACCACGCCTCGGACCAGTTCAGGGTGGTCACGCAGCAGCCGCAGGGCCAGCGAGCCACCCAAACTATGGCCGACCACCAGTAGCGGCCCCCGGTCTGCGTAGAGATTGGCCAGCCAATCGGCTTGGCGTTGCAGGCTGGTCTCCACCCCACCCGCCGCGCTATTGCCAAAGCCGGGCCGATCAATGGCGATGCGACGCAAGCCTGCAAGTGCCGGGGCATTCAGATAGTCCCCCCAGGCCTGCCAGCGGCCTGGCGTGCCGTGCAGCATCAGAACGGGCAGACTGGTTGCGGGGCCGACTTCGACCCAGTGCAGGGAGCGACCATTCACGGACTGCTGGAAGGTCTGCGCCGACGCTGCGATCTCGGCCGCGGGACCGGTCTCGTACGGAGGGGCCAGACAGGCCGACAGGCCAAGGCCCAGCAGCCACACCCCGAACACCGGGACGCCGCGTCGCAATCGAATGCGGCGCGCTAGGCTGACGACAGGCGCTCCCATCGTTCGAAACTGTAGTCGTAGGCATGGCGGGGGTCTGCGGCATGTCGCTCCGACGACCGACACACCCAGCCTGGCGCGGCAAAGGCCGGGAAATAGGTGTCCCCGTCCAGTCGGGTGTGGACCCGTGTCAGCTCAATGGCGTCGATACGCGACCACAGCAGGCGATAAATTTCACCGCCGCCAATCACCATGACCTCCGCAGCCGGACCTACCACCGCTTCGGCCTGCTCCAGCGTCTGCACGGTCGTCACGCCCTCAGCCCGCCAGTCGGCCTGACGCGTCAGCACCAGATTGAGCCGCCCTGGCAAGGGGCGACCAATCGATTCGTAGGTCTTGCGCCCCATCAATACGGGATGGCCCAGGGTCACGGCCTTGAAATGCTTGAGATCATTCGGCAAACGCCAGGGCAGATCACCGTCCACACCGATGACGTTGGCCTCATCGGCCGCGACCACGGCGATCAGCCTCACACCGACACCTGGGCCTTGATGTGCGGATGCGAGGTATAGCCCTCCAATCGGAAGTGCTCGAATCGGAAGGCTTCAATGTCCGTGACACTGGCATCCAAATGCATGGTCGGCAGCGGATACGGCTGGCGGGTGAGCTGCAGGGCCGCCTGTTCCAAGTGATTGGAATACAGGTGCGCATCGCCCAGCGTATGCACGAAGTCGCCGGGCTGATACCCGCAGACCTGCGCCAGCATCATCGTTAGCAATGCGTAGGACGCGATATTGAACGGCACACCGAGAAAGATGTCCGCACTGCGCTGGTACAGCTGGCAGGAGAGCTTGCCGTCGGCGACATAAAACTGGAACAGGCAATGACAGGGCGGCAGGGCCTGCAGGCCGGCCTCGGCATTCTCCACCGGCGACTTGCTCGGATCGGGCAGCACCGTGGGGTTCCATGCCGACAACACGTGGCGCCGGGAATCCGGATTCGTCTTCAGGTTGTGGACCAGTTCGGCCAGCTGATCCACCACCACGCCATTCGGTCCTTCCCAGGCACGCCATTGCTTACCGTAAACCGGCCCGAGATCCCCGTCTTCGGTCGCCCACTCGTCCCAGATCGACACCCCATTGGCCTTGAGATAAGCGGTGTTGGTGTCGCCGGCAATAAACCACAGCAGCTCGTGAATAATCGAGCGCAAATGCAGTTTCTTGGTCGTGACCATCGGGAACCCGTCGGCCAGATCAAAGCGCATCTGGTAGCCAAACACCGACCGCGTGCCAGTTCCCGTCCGGTCACTTTTGTCGGTGCCGTGGTCCAGCACGTGTTGCATCAGGTCGAGATACTGCTTCATGAGCGGGCGGCATCCAACGGGCGGTCGTAAATCCTGCGCGTGTAGGCGATTGCGAGCAACACCGCGCCGGCAATCAGCATGGGCAGCGACAAGGCCTGCCCCATGGTGACCCAGCCCCAGGCCAGGTAGCCAATGTGGGCGTCGGGCTCGCGGACGAACTCGATGAGTGAACGAAAGACGGCATACAACACCAGGAACAGTCCTGAGGCTGCCATGCGCGGTCGAGGCCGTAGCGTGAAGACCCAAAGAATCGTCAGCAGCAACAGCCCTTCCAGGCCGGCCTCGTACAACTGCGAGGGGTGCCGCGGAAAATCGCCGGCCGCCGGATGATGGAACACCATGCCCCAGGGCAGGTCCGTGGGGCCGCCCCACAATTCGCCGTTGATGAAGTTGCCAATCCGCCCGCAAAAGATGCCTGCCGGCGCCAGCACCACCACCATGTCGCCGACTTCCCAGAACGATTTCTGCACTTTGCGCGCGTAGAAAATCAGGCAGACCATCACGCCTATCAGGCCACCGTGGAAGCTCATGCCACCCTGCCAGACCTTGTAGATCATCGACGGGTTCTCGAGAAACGCATCGAAGTTGTAGAACAACACGCTGCCGAGACGGCCGCCGATAATGATGCCCAGCACCACGTAGAACAACAGATCCGAGATCTGATCCTTGGTCCAGGGCCAGTCGGGCTTGGACGCCCGGTAGCGGCCCAACGCCCAGGCCAGGGTGAATCCGATCAGGTAGGACAGACCGTACCAATGCACCTTGATCGGGCCGAGCGAGATCGCCACCGGATCAAAATTGGGATGAACAAGCATGGGGGAGTTCCTTGGGTTAGACGGCTATTGTAGTGCCCCAGGTGACACGACCATGGCGGCCATCAAACCCGGCGATCATGTCTAGGACGATTCCAACAAAGCCATGACGTCCGGATTAAGCTCCAGCAGGCTGTCAGCCACCCAGCCAGGCTGACCGGAGTCGTCGGTGATGGGCACCCATCGCTTGCCATCGACCTCGGCCACCGGCGCATGCCGAAGATTGACCCAGGCACCGGATTCAATCGAGGAAATGACGGTCCCCCCGGGGGCATCGCGGACCAGGGTGGCTGTGACATAGGGCGATGTTCTGACGGGCAGGCCATCGATCAGGAGCCGGACGCGCTGTTGCGCGTCATTCAGGGCTGTGCGCAAGCCCGTGAGTTGCTCCCGCAGGCCCTCAAGCTCTGCCTGCAACACGTCATTGGCATCGGCCAGGTCGTGACGGTGGGCCTGGTGATGCTGGATCTCGGCCTCGAGCCGCGCCAGTCGCGCGCTCTGCTCTGCCAGCACGGCCTGCTGACCGGCATCCTGCCGGAACATGCCGAACAGCACGGGCAAGGCGACCAGCCCTGCCACCATCAGACAGACCACGGCGGCCTGACCCAGGCGCATGGCCGCATCCACATGCTGGCGGCGCGCCATTTCCCAGAACTCGCTGCCGGCCTGCCGCGCCCGCGCGCGGGCCTGCCACACCAGCAGCATGGACAGGAGAATCAGGCCGAAGATGACGGCTAGTCCAATATGTTCAAACACCCGAGCGACTCCTTGCTCACCCTATGCTGCATTGGCGACCCCGCAGCGACCGTCTCCACGACAACCGAGGCGATGTCGGCCCGGGTCCCCGCAGGCACCACGACCGAACCGCCGTTTGACTCGACCAGCGAGTGCGAGAAACCTGGCGCCTCGCGCCTTGCCTGGCCTGTGTTGCAGGCAGCCACTTGGCGGCGCGAATAGATTGGTGTTCCCTTAGCTGGCTGCGTGAATTCTACCGGGTCGTGGGATCGGATGCCCTTTTGGCCGGCGGCTAGGCATCCACCGAACAGAGGAAGGCCTTGAGGTATTCGGTCTCCGGAATGGCGGCATGCACGGGGTGATCAAGGGCGGCGCCGCGCTGCGCCAGCACCATCATCCGCCGTCCCGATTCAGCGGCCGCCTTGCGCAGGGCTCCGCGCATGGCGTCTGCGGTGAGGTGGTGCGAACACGAGGCCGCCAGCAACAATCCGTTGGGGGCCAGCAACTCCATCGCCAGCCGATTGAGCTGCTGGTAGTGCCGGGTGCCAGCCGCAACGTCCTTCTTGCGCTTGATCAATGCTGGCGGGTCCACCACCACCAGATCGAAACGGGCCTTGTCGGCAGCCAGGGCTTCCAGCGACTGGCGGGCATCGCCTGCGCGGACGTCGATGGTCACATTATTCCGGCTGGCGTTGGCCTGGGCCTGCTCCAAGGCGGTATCCGATGCATCCAGACAGGTGACGCTGCGTGCACCACAGGCCGCGGCCGTCACCCCGAAGCCGCCGATGTAGCTGAAGACGTCCAGTACACGCTGGCCAGCGGCCAGCTGCCCGACCAGGGCCCGGTTATCGCGCTGATCGAAGTACCAGCCTGTTTTCTGGCCGGTCTTAAGCGGGGCGACAAAGCGGCGCCCGGCCTCGACGATCTCAATCGCATCCGGGACGTCGCCGCGGACCTCGACCTCTGGCTCCAGACCCTCCAGGCTGCGCACCGGTGCGTCACAGCGCCAGTAAATACCGCGTGGTGACAAGGCCGTTTGCAGCGCGGTCTCAACCACCGGCCGCAGGGCATCCATACCCGCGGTGGTACTTTGTGCCACCAGGACATCGCCATAGCGGTCCACGACCAGGCCGGGTACGCCGTCCGATTCGCCGAAGAGCAGACGGTAAAAGCCGCCCGGATACACCCGCTCACGAAGCTGCAGCGCCTGTCGAATGCGCTCAGCGAACCAGGCCGCATCGATACTGGCGTGGGCATTGCGCGTCAGCATCCGCGCGCAGATCAGCGACGCCGGGTTCACATACACCTGCCCCAGTGTCTTACCGCGCGCGTCCTCAAGCCGGGCCAGCGCACCTGGCGCAAACGTCGTCAGCGGGGTGCGTTGGATATCGACCTCGTTGGCGAACACCCAAAGATGGCCGATCCGTAGGCGACGGTCGGCATGGGGTTTGAGGCGAAGACTGGGCAAGCTGGGCATGGTGGGGTTTCCGGGCTGGCGATCGGCGGGCCTGGATCATACCGGGATCGGCCGCGCCGTCGGCCAGCCGCATCGACCGGGCAGCGCCACGCTGGCTATGCTGCGCATCCCCTCTCACCCAGGATCCGGCCCGGTGCTTGATCGCAATACGTTTCTCCATGTCGTGCAGCACGCGCCGCTGATCTCGATGGACTTGCTGGTTCCATATCAGGGCCAGTTGCTCATGGGGCGCCGGATCAACGAGCCGGCCCGCGGCAGTTGGTTTGTTCCCGGTGGCCGGATTCGCAAGAACGAAACGCTGGAGCAGGCTTTCGCACGGCTGTGCCAGGCGGAGCTGGGGCTGACGCTTGCCCTGGATCAGGCACGGCTCGTCGGCGCCTTTACGCATCACTACGACAGCAACTTTGCCGAGGCGCCGGGCGTCAGCACGCATTATGTGGTGCTCGGATACCAGCTGCCCGCCGGCTGCCTAGACCCGGCGTTGACCTCCCTGCCCGTCGAGCAGCACGCGGCCTATGCCTGGGTGGGGCCACAGGAGAAGGCGAAGCCCGTCCACCCAAACTCTGCGGCCTATTTTGCGGCGTTGCAGCTTAGTCCTTAAGCCGATACCCGGTTCGAAAGATCCAGAACACCCCGGCCAGGCAAAGGGCGAGAAACCCGAGGATGGCGAGGATGCTCACGCCGACCGCCACATCGGCCACGCCGTAGAAGCTCCAGCGAAACACGCTGATCAGGTACACCACCGGGTTGAACAGCGTGATGGTCTGCCACAACGGCGGCAGCATGCTGATGGAGTAGAAACTGCCGCCCAGAAAGGTCAGCGGCGTGACGATCATCATCGGCACGATCTGTAGCTTCTCAAAGCCATCGGCCCAGATCCCGATAATGAAACCGAACAGGCTGAAGGTGACGGCGGTGGTCACCAGAAACGTCAGCATCCAGAACGGATGGGCGATGTCGTAGTCGACGAACAGCTTGGCCGTCAACAGAATCAGCACACCGAGGATGACCGATTTGGATGCCGCTGCACCGACATACCCCATGACGATTTCGAACGGCGAAACCGGCGCCGACAGCACCTCGTAAATCGTGCCCGAGAATCGGGGAAAGTAGATACCGAACGAGGCATTGGAGATGCTCTCGTTGAGTAGCGACAACATGATCAGGCCCGGGATGATGAATGCGCCGTAGCTGATGCCGTCGATTTCGACCATGCGCGAGCCAATCGCCGACCCAAACACGACGAAATAAAGCGACGTGGAGATCACCGGCGAGGCGATGGATTGCATCAGCGTGCGGCGGGTTCGAGCCATCTCGAACCCGTAGATGGCGCGTATGGCGTGCCAGTTCATGCGGCATCCTCTTGGACGAGACTGACAAAAATGTCTTCCAGCGATGACTGGCGCGACTGCAGGTCGGAGAATTCAATGCCCGCTTCGCTCAGCTCACGCAACAGCGCGGCCACACTGCCCTGCTCGCTATGCGAATCGTAGGTGTAGACCAGGGTATGACCATCAGCCTCCAACGTCAGACCCGGCCGCTGCAGCGATGCGGGCAATGCCGTCAGCGCCTCGGGCAGCTGCAATCGCAGTTCCTTCTGCCCCAGCTTGTCCATGAGCGTGGTCTTGTCCTCCACCAGAATCAGCTCGCCACGACGAATGACGCCAATCCGATCGGCCATGGCTTCGGCCTCCTCAATGTAGTGCGTGGTCAGAATGATCGTGACCCCGGCAGCCCGCAGGCCGCTGACCATGTCCCACATGTCGCGGCGCAACTCGACATCCACGCCGGCCGTGGGTTCGTCAAGAAACAGGATCTGCGGTTCATGCGACAAGGCCTTGGCAATCATGACCCGGCGCTTCATGCCGCCGGACAGCTCCATGAGCCGGTTGTTGCGCTTGTCCCACAGTGAGAGGTCGCGGAGCACCTTTTCGATGTGTGCATCGTCACGCGGCTTGCCGAACAGGCCGCGGCTGAAGCTGACGGTGTTCCACACCGACTCGAAGGCATCCGTGGTCAGTTCCTGAGGAACCAGACCGATCTGGGCCCGCGCCGCCCTGTAGTCTCGAACAATGTCGTGACCATCGGCCGTCACGGTCCCGGCGGTTGGCGTGACGATGCCGCAGATGATGCTGATCAGGGTGGTCTTGCCGGCCCCGTTCGGTCCCAGCAAAGCAAAAATCTCGCCCCGGTGAATGCGCAGGTCGATCTCACGCAGTGCCTGAAACCCGCCTTGGTAGGTCTTGCTCAATCCGTTGACTTCGATCATTCCAGACACGCTTTACCCTTGTAAGCTCATCCAAGCTGGCCAGTCTGCCAGTCTTGCATCACGCGGGGGTGACAACACCCCTGCACCCGCATTGCCAATCTTGCACCGCACCGATAGATGACCGCCCAGATGCCCATGTCCCTACAGCCTGCCCACTGGCACCCCGTGCTGCCGCCAAGTGTCCTGGCGCAGCCAGGTCTACAACTGGACCTGTCCGGCACCAACCCCGCACTGGCGTCCGTCGCCGTGGACGACGCAGAAGCCTTCGGCCAATGGATTGGGCAGCGAATCGCCGCCGCAGACTGTCAATGGGCCATCGGCGGTTACGGTGAGCACCGGGGGCTATACAGCATGAGCCCCTTATTCGGCGATGAGGGCCCGGCGCGCTCGGTCCACCTAGGCGTCGACTGCTGGCTACCCGCCGGGACCGAGGTCTACGCGACACGGGACGGCCGGGTGCACAGTACCGCCAACAACGCCCGCTTTGGCGATTACGGCCCCACCATCATTTTGGCCCACGAAACGGCATCCGGACCGCTGCACTCACTCTACGGCCATCTGGCTCCCGAATCGCTGACACTGACCCGTCCAGGCCAGACCGTCAGTGCTGGCCAACACATCGGCTGGCTGGGCGAGCCGCGCGTCAACGTCGGCTGGCCGCCCCATCTGCACTTTCAGCTCATTCGCGACATGGGCCAGTATCACGGGGACTTTCCAGGCGTTTGCGCGGCTCAGGATCGTGAGCAGTGGTTGTCCCGCTGCCCCGATCCCATGCCGCTGTTTCATGCCTGGTGCGCCAAGCTCTGCGCACCGGACTTAAGGAAGCCCTAGCCAGGAAACGGCTGTCCGAAGTTCTGCTGGTAACGCTGCGCGAAGTCCGCGGCATCGATGCGGTAGTTCTGCGGCCCGTTCTGGGCAATCTTGATCGCGCCCATCAGGGAAGCGATCCGCCCTGTGGTCGACCAGTCGTAGCCCTTTTGCAAGCCGTAAAGCAGACCGCCGCGATAGGCATCACCACAACCGGTGGGATCAACCACGGCATCTGCCTGGGCGCAGGGAATGTGAAGCATGTCGCCGCCGGTGTAGATCTCGGAGCCCTTGGCCCCACGGGTCACGATGAGCGCCTCGACATGCTCGGCGATCTCGGCCGGCTGCCAGCCGGTGCGCTCGCTCATCACGGCCTGCTCGTAGTCATTCACCGCCACATAGGTTGCCTGTTCGATGAAACGCTTGAGGTCGTCTCCGTCGAACATGGGCAAACCCTGGCCCGGATCAAAAATGAACGGCACCTTGGCTTCAGCAAACTGCGTGGCGTGTTGAATCATGCCGTCACGACCATCGGGCGCGACGATGCCCAGCGTGGCTTCAGCCGGGATGCTCTGCTCATGAGCGAAGTTCATCGCACCCGGATGAAAGGCCGTGATCTGATTGTCGTCCAGGTCGGTGGTGATGAACGCCTGGGCGGTGAACGCGTCGGCAACCGTCTTCACATAGGTCTGGTCGATGCCTAGACCGGTCAGCCGCTCGGTGTAGGGGCCGAAATCCATGCCGACGGTGCCCATGGGCTTGCCGCTGCCGCCCAGCTGCTGCAGGGCATAGGCAATGTTCGCGGCACAGCCACCGAACTGCTTGCGCATCTCGGGCACCAGAAACGCCACGTTCAACGCGTGGACGCGCTCGGGAAGAATCTCCTCACTGAACCGGCCGGGAAACACCATGATGTTGTCGTAGGCCAGCGAGCCGCAGATGATGGCGGTCATGTCATTCACTCCTTGAATCTGAGTCGGTTCTTGGAAGCGCCACGATCCGGTCTGCATCGCAGGCACTGGCCGACGCCGCAATCGCGCGGCGCCGGCACATCGGAAAGGGTTAGGCCGCGTCGGGCTGGTAGCGCACGTCCAGCTGGCGAGCGGCGCGCACGTCATCCAGTCGGCGCACCGGCATGGTGTAGGGCGCACCCCGCAGCTGCTCGATGTCGTCCTCGGCCTCGCGTGCAATGGCGATCATTGCCTCGACGAAACCGTCCAGCGCCTCGCGGCTCTCCGTTTCGGTCGGCTCGATCAGCAGGCACTCGGGCACCAGCAACGGGAAGTAAACCGTCGGCGCATGGAAACCATGATCCAGCAGCCGTTTGGCCACGTCGGTCGCCGTGACACCCACCGCCTTGTTCTGACGCTTGAGCGTGATGATGAACTCGTGGCTGGCCCGTCGATCCGGAAACGCCAGGTCGAAACCGGCATCGCGCAGGCGCGCCATGAGGTAGTTTGCATTCAGTGCTGCAAACTCGGCGACGCGATGCATGCCATCGCGGCCCAGCATCCGGGCATAGACGTAGGCGCGTAGCAGCACACCCGCATTGCCCATGAACGCGGACAGGCGGCCGATGGACTGTGGCATGTCGTCTTCGTCCAGCCAGCGATAGGCTCCATCGCTACCCTGCCCCACAACCGGAATCGGCATGAACGGAAGCAGGCGCTCGGAGACGCCCACCGCACCCGAACCCGGCCCGCCGCCGCCATGCGGGGTGGAGAAGGTCTTGTGCAGGTTCATGTGGATCACATCAAAGCCCATGTCGCCGGGACGGACTTTGCCGAGAATCGCATTGAGGTTGGCACCGTCGTAGTACAGCAGGCCACCCGCCTCGTGAACGAGCTTGGAGATCTCGGAAATCTTGCGCTCGAACACGCCTAGCGTGGACGGGTTCGTCAGCATAATGCCCGCGGTCTTCGGTCCCAGCGCCAGTTTCAATGCCTCGATGTCGACATCGCCCTGGTCATCGGTCGGGATTTCGCGGGGCACGTAGCCGCACATGCTGGCCGTGGCCGGATTGGTGCCGTGGGCGGCGTCCGGCACCAGAATTTCGGTCCGCTCGGTGTCACCGCGGGCATCGTGGTACGCACGGATCATGGCCACACCGGCAAATTCACCCTGGGCACCCGCCATGGGCGTCAGAGACACGCCGCGCATGCCGGTCACGTCCTTGAGGATCTCCTGCAGGTCGAACATGCAGGCCAGAAAACCCTGGCTGGCCGACACGGGCGCCAGCGGATGCCGGGACAGGAACTCCGGCAGCATGGCCAGACGATTACAGGCCCGCGGGTTGTACTTCATCGTGCACGAACCCAGCGGGTAGAAATGCGTATCGATGGAGAAATTCCGCTGCGACAGCCGGGTGAAATGGCGAACCGCCTGCAACTCGGAGACCTCGGGCAGCCCCAGGTCGGACTGGCGCGCGAGTTCCGGTGGCAGGTCGACGTCGAAACCATCGGACGGGAACTGGGCCCAGGCCGCACGCCCAGAACGAGAATGTTCGAAAATCAGGGATTCAGTCATCGGGCGATCCTCAAGCGGCTGTGGCCGAACGCATGAGCGTGGCCAGGCGCTGTGCAAAATGGTCGATATCAGCGGCGGTCTTGGTTTCGGTCGCGCAGACCAGCAGGCAGTGCTCCAGCTCCGGATACACCCGCTCCAGCGCGTAACCACCGATGATGCCGTCGGCGCCCAGCGCGTCGATCAGCGGACGCACGGGCTGATCGAAACGCAGCACGGCTTCGTGAAAACCCGCCCCCGTAAAGACCTGCTCGATTCCCGGCAGGGCGGTGAGCGCCGCGACCAGCTTGCGCGTATTGGCCATCGAGGCCCGCGCAACCTGCTGCAACCCCTGCGGCCCCAGAATCGACATGTGAATCGTCGCCGCAGTGACCAGCAAGCCCTGGTTGGTGCAGATATTCGATGTGGCCTTGCCACGACGGATGTGCTGCTCGCGTGCTTGTAGCGTGAGCGCAAAACCCGGCTTGCCATCCAGATCAACCGTGCGCCCCACGATGCGGCCCGGCAGCTGGCGGACCAGTGCCTGGGTGCAGGTCATGAACCCGAAGTATGGCCCGCCTGAAGACAACGGAGACCCCAGGGGCTGACCTTCACCGCAGCAGATGTCCACGCCGCGCTCACCCCATTCGCCGGGTGCACGCGTCAAAGCCAGCGCCACCGGATTGACCAGTGCCACCGCCAGGGCGCCATTGGCATGGGCCCAGTCGGTCATGGCGTCCACCGCCTCGAAACAGCCGAAGAAGTTCGGGTGGGGAATGACCACCGCGGTCACGTCGGTGCCGGCATGCTCGGCCAGTGCCGATTCCGGCGTGGTCCCCGCCTGGGCGTCGTAATCCAGCTCCACCAATTCCAGCCCTTGGGTGGAGCAGATGGTATCCACGACCTGACGATAAACCGGCGAGACACTACGCGGCATCAGAATCCGACGGCTCTTGGACTTGCGATTGGCCCGCACCGCCATCAGCAAGGCCTCGGCCAGCGCGGTGGCGCCGTCGTACAAGGAGGCGTTGGAAACATCCAGGCCGGTCAGGCCGCACATCATCGTCTGAAACTCGTAGATGACCTGCAGCGTGCCCTGACTGGCCTCCGCTTGGTACGGGGTGTAGGCCGAATAAAACTCGCCACGGGTCACGATTTCCCAGACCGCGGCGGGGACATGGTGTTCGTAGGCTCCCGCCCCGATGAAGTTCAACGGACGGCCGTCGGCATCAGCCCGCTCATGCATGAGCCGGGTGATCTCCATTTCGGTCATGCCCTCGGGCACGCGCTCGAGCCGGCCACAGCGCAGATCAGCGGGAATTTCGTCGAACAGCGCCTCGACACTGGGTGCGCCGATGGCGGCCAGCATTTGCTCGACGTCAGTTTCGGTATGCGGGATAAACGGCATGGTCAAATCCGGGGTCAATCAAGGCACCGGGTCCGAAGACCCGGTCGCAGAAAAAGGGCTGCAAGAGGGCAGCAACCGACAGGCCGGCGGCAAGCCGGCCACCGAACACCGATCAGGCGTCGGCGATGGCGTTGGCGTAGCCTTCGGCGTCCATCAGGTCATCCAGCGCGTTGGCGTCGGCCAGTCGCACCTGCATGATCCAGCCTTCGCCATAGGGTTCGCTGTTGATCAGCTCGGGCGCATCTGCCAGAGCCTCGTTCACCGCCACGACCTCACCGTCGATCGGGCTGTAGACATCGGAGGCAGCCTTGACCGACTCGACCACGGCGCAGGCATCGCCCACGGTTAAGGTGGCGCCCACCTCGGGCACCTCCACATAGACCAGATCACCCAGGGCTTCCTGGGCATGGTCGGAAATACCCACGGTAACCAGACCGGCACCTTCATCACGAACCCACTCGTGGGATTCGGCATATTTCAGATCTTGGGGGATATCGCTCATCAGACGCTCTCCGAAATCACGCTCACGCGAGGAATAAAAAACTGGGTGGCCGCTGCCGACCGATCAGGCTGGCTGGAGACCCGGCACGCGGATCTGGCCATTGCGGACAAAGGGGGGATTCACGACCCGTGCCGGCACGGGCTTGCCGCGCATTTCGACCTCGATGGCACCCGAGGTCCCGGCCGGCACCCGGGCCAGCCCGATGCTGCGCCCCATGGTGGGCGAGAAGCCTCCACTGGTGAGCTCACCGGGGCCTTGCGGGGTCTGCACGGTCATATGCGCACGCAAGACTCCGCGCCCCTCGAGCAGCACGCCAACAAATGCGGGCACATCGCCGGCAGCCTGCTGGGATTCCAGCGCTGCCCGGCCAATGAAATCACGCTGGGCATCGTCCAACGACACCGTCCAGGCCAGCCCGGACTCCAGCGGGGTCACCGTTTCGTCCATGTCCTGGCCGTACAGATTCATACCCGCTTCCAGGCGCAGCGTGTCGCGTGCACCCAAGCCGGCAGGACGCACGCCAGCCTCGATCAGGTTGTCCCACAGCGTCGTGATTGCCGACGGCGGCGCGATGATCTCGAAGCCGTCTTCGCCGGTGTAGCCGGTACGCCCCACAAACCAGTCGCCCACCGCCACCGCGTTGAACGGCTTGAGCTCGGCGGCCGCAGCTCCGGCCTCACCCAGCAGCGGTGCCGTCTTGGCCACGGCCTCAGGGCCCTGGACGGCGAGAATGCAGAGATCGCGACGGGGCTCGATCACAACCCCGTCAATGACCCGCGCCTGCATCCAGGCCAGGTCCTTTTCGGTCGTCCCGGCGTTGACCACCAAGCGATACCAGTCGTCACGCATGCGATAGCAAATCAGGTCATCCACCACCGTGCCCTGCTCCGTCAGCATGCAGCTGTATAGGGCCTTGCCTGGCGTCTTGAGCTTGGCCACGTCATTGGCCAGCAGCCGGCGCAGCCAGCTTGTTGCAGCCTCGCCACGGATATCCACGGCGGTCATATGCGACACATCGAACATGCCGGCGGCCTGGCGCACGGCATGATGCTCATCAAGCTGAGAGCCGTAGTGGATGGGCATATCCCAACCGGCAAAGTCGACGAACTTCGCGCCGGCGGCCTCATGCTGGGCAAACAAGGGGGTCTTCTGGGACATGCGGGCTCCGGTGTCTGGACAGGCTTCACCGCCGCACGTGGCGGCAATCTCAGCCCCTCTGTCCTGATACCTGAGAGATTGGAGGCATGATGCGCCTCCTGCCCCTTCGGTGGCTGGTCGATGCCAGCACTCTCCAGAGTCGACGGAATCCCTGCGGTCCTTTGGCCTGAGCGTTTCCGGGCGGGTTGCGTCGTCGGCGGTCACCAGAAGGTGACGCTCTCCCGCAGGGTCATCGTCGAACCGCGGAGTTTACCTGCGTGATCCCGGCAGGGCCAATCTGTGACCGATCAGCGACGTGATCGAGCCAGCCGGCACCGGCGGATTAGCCTGCGCCGAGGGCCGCCTCAGCGAACTGCCGCTTGACCGGCCCCAGCACGTCGACGGCATGCAAGCCGGCCCCGCGTAATGCCGCCAGTGCGGGGTTCGATGTCGAGAACAATCGATCCAATGCATCGATGCCCAGGCTCATGCGGGTGATCTCTGCGCGGCGCTGGCGTTCGTATCGGCGGCGTGCAACTGGCTTCAGGCCGGCCTCTTTGTCGCCCATGACCTTGACCAGGGCGCGCGCATCGTCGAATCCGAGATTGACACCCTGCCCCGCCAGTGGATGGACCACGTGGGCCGCGTCCCCCAACAACACGCAGCGCGCGGTCGTAAACCGGTCGGCGGTCTGCCGCCGCAGCGCAAACGCCAGTCGAGCCGTCGGTTGCGTGCATGCACCTAGCCGCCCCGCGGTGGCCTCGGTGAGTGCCGCGGCAAAGGCGGAATCGTCCAGCTGGAGCAGTGATGTGGCCTCGGCGGTTGTGGTCGACCAGACCACCGATACGCGGCCATCGAACAACGGCAATAAGGCGACCGGGCCATTGGGCAAGAAGCGTTGCCAGGCGGTCTGGTCATGGCCGCACTCCGCCTGCACATGGCAGACCACCGCGCGACCGCCATAGTCACGGCCCGTCGTGCGAATGCCCAGTGCAGACCGACCGGGCGAGCCCGCACCATCGGCCAGCAGTGCATAGCGAGCCTCGAAAACGGCGCCGTCTTCGCACTGCACACGCACGCCGGCGTCCTGCTCTTCCAGGCCAGCGAGCCGTGTTTCGTAACGGACATCGTCCAGCCCAGCCTGCGCGGCGGCCACGATGGCCTGGTTCTCGACGATGGCTCCCAGTCGCGGCAACCCCAGACTGGCCGCATCGAAAGCGATATCGGAACCCGACACCGCGTCCCAGACGCGCATGCCGCCGTAGTCCTGTGCCCGCGCCGCGATCTCCGGCCAAAGCCCCAACGTCTGCAGCCAGGTGATCGAGGCAGGCGACAACGCAAACACGCGTGCATCAACCGTGCTGTCTTCAGGCGCATGCACCGGCGCCCCTGCGTCCAGCACCTGCACCGTGTAGCCGAGTCGCCGCAGCGCCAGGGCCGCCGTCGCACCGACGGCCCCCGCCCCGACCACCAGCAGATCCGTTCGAGCGCTCATACGCCCTGCCCACGCTGCGGCTCGGGCGTCTGCACCGGCAGGCCACGCGCCAGACGAGGCGGACGCCCCGCAAATCCCGTGGATCGCACGGCCATACGTCGCTTGAGTCCGGGGAGTAAATCCGTGGCCAGCAAGCCCAGGTTCCGCCCGGTGCGCAAGCCCGGCGTGCGGTTGGAAAAGACTTGGATGAGCCCGTGCGTCATGCCGGCAGTGGCCTGACGATCCGCCTCGCGGCGCTGGGCATAAGCCGACAGTCGCTGGCCGCCGCCGATGTCCTGACCGCAGGCCAGGGCATCGGCCAGGGACTCCGCCAACGTCGCCGCATCACGCAGCCCCAGGTTGAATCCTTGACCCGCGACCGGGTGCAGATTGTTGGCCGCATTGCCGATGAGTACCGACCGGGGACCGACGATCTGCCGTGCCAGTACACGGTATAGCGGATAGGCCTGACGCCGCCCCAATGCGGTCAGCCGACCCAGCCGGCGACCGAAGCCGGCGTTCAGCCGCGCAAGAAAGGCGTTGTCATCCAGTTCGAGCAGAGCCTCGGCCGCCGCCGTGGGTTGGGTCCAGACCAGCACGCTGCGTTGCTGCGGCCCCGGCAAGAGCGCAATGGGGCCGGTGGCGGTGAAGCGTTCGAAGGCACGACCGTCCATGGGCCGCTGGCTGGCCACACTGCTGACGATGGCCTTGGCCTGGTAATCATCAATGGCCGCTTCAATGCCCAGGGCCTGACGCACCTGCGATCGTGCGCCGTCCGCGCCGACCAGCAGGCGCGCAGCCAATTGCCGCCCATCATCCAGTGTGACCCGGACCTGATCGGCATCGCCCGTATCCAGCGTCTGCACACGCGCCGGGCAGAGAAAGTCGATCTGCTCGGCCTGCTCAACACGCCGGAACAAGGCATGCCCCACCGTGCGGGTTGGCACCACCTGCCCCAGGGCGGGCAGGCCGTAGTCTTCGGCCTGCATCCGCGTCACGCCAAAACGGCCTTGGTCTGAGATATGGATTGAACGCATGGCCGCCGCTTCGGCAGCCATGTCCGGCCAGACGCCCAAGGTTTCGAAAATCGCCTGGGACGCCGCATTCAGCGCAATCGTGCGTTCATCGAAACTGGGCTGGGCATCGCTGCCGAGAGCCAGGGGCTCGACCATTGCCACACGCAGCGGCAGGTCGGCCAGCGCTACGGCGAGGCTGGCTCCGACCATGCCGCCACCGGCAATAATCACATCGTAGACGTCGCTCACAGCGCTGAGGGCTTCAGCCCGCCATCAGGGCTTCGACATCCTCGGCCCGCTTCGGCACGGCGTCGGTCAGGATGCGTGGCTCACCCTCGGTGACGACCACATCGTCCTCAATCCGCACGCCGATGTTCCAGAAGCGCTCATCGGCGCCGGAGGTACCGGCCGCCACATAAATGCCGGGCTCGACCGTCAACACCATGCCGGCCGCCAGCTGCCGGGACTGGCCGTCGTCGTAGTAAGCGCCCACGTCATGCACGTCCATGCCGATCCAATGGCCGGTGCCATGCATGAAGTAAGTCTTGTAGGCCTCATCCTCAATCAGGGCATCCACCGCGCCGGTCAGCAGGCCGAGATCGACCAAGCCCTGCGTGATGGTCCGGACCGAGGCCATGTGCACATCATCCTGATGCCGCTTACCGACGCGTACGGCGTCGATGGAGGCGAGCTGCGCGTCCAACACGATGTCGTAAATCGCCCGCTGTTCGCCGGTAAACCGTCCATTGACCGGAAAGGTGCGGGTGATGTCGGCACAGTAGCCGTCGTACTCGGCACCCGCGTCGATTAACAGCAGGTCACCATCGCCAAGTACCGCGTCGTTTTCGCGGTAATGCAGGATGCAGGCGTTGGCACCCCCGCCGACGATCGATTCGTAGGCCGGCTCCATTCGCGCCATCGCAAAGCTGTGGTGAATCTCGGCGGCGACCTGGTACTCGGTCATGCCCGGCTTGCAGACGCGCATGGCGCGGCAATGCGCCTCTGCCGAGACGCGCGATGCATGGGCCATCATCGCCAGTTCGCCCGTCGACTTGATCAGCCGCTGCTCATGCAGGGTCGCCTCCAAGCTGATGATCGACTCGGGGGCCGCCGGCCCGCGCCGGCTGGCCGCGCGCAAGCTGTTCACCCAGCCCAGGACCCGCTGATCCCAGGCGGTCGACAGCCCCAGTGTGTAGACGATGCGCGACCGCCCCCGCAGCAGCCGAGCGATCACCGTGTCCAATGCATCCAGGGGATGACCCTGGTCAGCCCCATGACGGGCCTTGACGCCCTCGGGCCCGGCGCGCAGGCCATCCCAGATTTCTCGCTCGCGATCGCGCGGGCGACAGAAGACATGGAATTCACCGTCGTCGTGACCCGGCGCCAGCACGGCCACCGCATCGGGCTCGTTGAACCCGGTCAGGTAGCGAAAGTCACTGTCCTGGCGGAAGGGGTAGTGCACGTCACGGTTACGCACCTGTTCGGAGGCCGACGGCACGATGATGACGGCGTCGGGACCGGCGGCATCCATTAATGCACGTCGCCGGGCGGTGAACTCGTCAGCGGAGATAGACGGCGCCTGCGTGGTCGCAGCGCCCTGGGGAGCATCGAATGCAGCCATGGGACGGTCCTAGTGGATGGATTCCTGTTCGCGCTCGGAATCCGATTGTTCGTGGAGTTCGAAGAACAGCATCTGAGCGCCGACCCGCACATACTCGATTAATTCGGCGTAGGCGGTCTCCTCGGACTCGCTCTCCTCAATGTTGCCTGCCTGGGCGATCTCGCTGAAATCCTTGACCACCTCTTTGGCGTCGTCAGACAAGGCCTCGATGGAGAACCCCGGTAGCGAGGCGGCACCGAACAGAAAGCCCTGACACCAAAGCGCAAGCGACTGGACGCGATCGGCCAGTGACGCCGAATCGTCCGGCAACATGGGCGCGAACCCCATGTCGGCATCGACAAAATCATGGGCGGTATCGCCACGCAACTGCTCCAGCACGCTGCGCGCCGCATCTGCACCCGCCCCCTGGCTCAGTTCAGCGGCGATGCCCAGGTCAACGGGCGGCTCGATACCGGCGGCAATCATCCCGGCCAGCGTGCCGTGATACTCGGCCCCCGGCTGGTGGATTCCCAAACCAGAGAGCGCCTGCTCCAGGCTGTCGTAATCGATGTCGGTCATGGCAAGGCTTCGAAAGATGACCCGTTATGATAACGCGGTCTGCCCCTAACGAACTGCGCCGTGAACCGACTGCCCTCCCCGCTGGCCATGATGCAATCGCTCATTGCCCTGCCCAGTATCTCCAGTGCCCAGGCGGCGCTGGATCAAAGCAACCGCCCGGCCGCCGAACAAATGGCCAGCTGGCTGGAACCGCTGGGGTTTCGTTGCGAGCTGATGCCGCTGCCGCGCCAGCCGGACAAGTGCAACCTGGTCGCAACCCTGGGGAGCGGAGATGGGGGGCTGGTCCTTGCGGGCCATCTGGACACCGTGCCCTACGACGAGGGCGCGTGGACGACCGATCCGTTCACCGGCACCGTCCGTGACGGCCGACTCTACGGGTTAGGGAGCACGGATATGAAGGGCTTTCTGGCCCTGGCGGCGACGGCGGCTGCGCGGTTCCAGGCGGACCAGCTACGCGAACCGCTCATCCTGCTGGGCACCGCGGACGAGGAAACCGGTATGGAAGGCGCGCAACGCCTGCTGGAGCTGGGCCGCCCACGTGCGCGGCAGGCCGTCATCGGCGAACCCACCGGCATGCGACCGATTCGGGCACACAAGGGCATTTTGATGGAGGCCATTCAGGTGACCGGACAGGCCGGTCATTCCAGCAACCCGGCCGGGGGTGCCAACGCCATCGAAGGCATGGCCCGGGTGATTGCGGCCCTGCAGTCCTTACAGGCCGCGCTGCGAGCCGAGTACAACGACCCGCTATTCGCTGTGAATCACCCCACGCTGAATATCGGACACGTCTGCGGGGGCGATGCGCCGAACCGCATCCCGGCGCGCTGCGAGCTCCACATCGATCTTCGTTTTCTGCCCGGCATGCCCATTGAAGCGCTGCGGCAGCGTATTCACGGCGCGGTTCGAAGCGCCGTGGCCGATACCGCCTTTGGCGTCGAGGTCCGGCCGTTGTTTGATGGCACACCCGCTCATGGTTGCGAAGCCACGGCCGCGATCTGCCAGGCGGTCGAACGCATGACCGGCGATACCGCTGGCGCCGTGGATTTCGCCACGGAGGCGGGCTACTTCGGCGCCCTGGGCATGGACACCGTGATTCTGGGACCGGGCGATATCGACTGCGCCCACCAACCGGATGAGTACTTGCGACTGGACCGCGTGGAGCCGACCATCGACCTGCTCGCCGGCTTGATCCATCGCTTCTGTGTCGACCCGGCAGCATCGCACTAACCGACACTGCCGCTGACCGATGCGCTGGGCTAGGCTTGGCAGTGACCTAGGCATCCGGTGTCAGGCAAGGAATCCACGGCCCGCAAAGGAATGACCGGCATGAGCCAGCACCCTCTGGTGGAAGCACTGCGCGAGTTTGCGCCTTATGTTCACGCCCACCACGGACGGACATTCGTGTTGAGCATTCCGGGCGAGGCGTTGCTGCGTGAGGGCCGTCGCGCACTGATCTACGACATCGCCCTGCTCCGCAGCCTCGGTGTCCGCATCGTGTTGGTCCACGGAGCCAGACCCCAGATCGAGGCCCGCCTGCAAGCCGAGCAATGCCACTGCGAGGTCGTGGATGGCCTTCGGGTCACCTCCACCGCAGCCATGACCAGCGTGGCAGCCGCCGTGGGCGCCGTGCGCATGGAGCTGGAAGCGCTGCTGTCCACCGGAGTGGCCAGCTCACCCATGGGCGGTGCCCGAATCGAGGTGACGGGCGGCAACTGGGTCGTGGCCCGCCCGGTCGGTATCCGTCAGGGCGTGGACTTTCAACACACCGGCGAGGTCCGTCGCATCAACGTCGCCCCCATCCAGGCCGCCCTGGATCGCGGCGCGATCGCACTGTTGTCTCCGGCCGGCTACTCACCCACCGGTGAGGCGTTCAATCTGCTGGCCGAGGAGGTCGCGCTTAAGGCTGCTGTCGCACTTCGCGCCGACAAGCTGGTCTACCTGCACCCGGAACCTTCGGCTGCGACACCCAATCAGTGGTCGTTGGCAACCGCCCGGGAACAGTTGGCACACACCCCGGATGATGCGCTGTTTCGCGCGGCGGTGGAGGCCGCAGAAGCGGGCGTGCCGCGGGTGCATGTCGTCAGCGCCCAGTCCGATGGTGCCCTGCTGACGGAGCTCTACACCCGAGATGGCATCGGCCGCATGATCGCGGCCGATGGTTACGATGCCGCCCGACCCGCGCGGATCGATGACGTGGGGGGCATTCTTCAGCTCATCGAACCGCTGGAACGGCGGGGCGTGCTGGTGCCGCGCTCCCGCGAGCAACTCGAGCTGGACATCCACCATTTCCTGGTCATGACACGGGACAACATGGTGATTGGCTGCTGCGCGCTCATGCCCTACCCCGAGGAGCGGATGGGCGAGATCGCCTGCATTGTGGTGCACCCGGATTACCAGCGAGAGGGCCGCGCCGACATGCTGCTACGCCAGGCCGAAGAACGCGCACGCAGCGAGGGGCTGGAGCGTGTCATGGCCCTGACCACCCATACGCCGCACTGGTTCGTCGAGCATGGATTCACCCAGGCCGATGTCAGTTCCCTGCCTGTCCAGAAGCAGGCCTTGTACAACCTGCAGCGCAATTCGAAGGTGTTCATCAAGACGCTGTAGCCAGGCCCGCCGGAACACGCCGGGTCCGCCCCACTCCTACCAAGATCAAGTATTCGATGACTTCGACGGATCACAACACGCAATGGGCCGAGCGCGACCTCGCCCACGTCTGGCACCCCTGCACGCAGATGAAGGATCACGAAAGCCTGCCACCGCTGCCGCTGCGCTCGGCGCGCGGGGTCTGGCTGGAGGACTTCAACGGTCGTCGCTACATCGATGCGGTGAGCTCCTGGTGGGTCAACCTGTTCGGTCATAGTCATCCCGTCATCGCCGAGGCGCTGAAGGACCAGATCGACACGCTGGATCACATCATGCTGGCCGGCATGACCCATGGCCCGGCCGTGGAACTCGCCGAGCAGTTGGCGCAGCTCGTCCCCGACCCGCTCACCCGTTGCTTCTACGCCGACAACGGCTCGGCTGCGGTCGAGGCTGCGCTGAAGATGAGCTTCCACTACTGGCTGCATCAGGGCCAGACGCGGCCCCGGTTCATCTCGTTGTCCAACAGCTATCACGGCGAAACATTGGGCGCGTTGGCGGTCGGTGACGTGCCTTTGTACAAATCCACTTACGGCCCCTTGCTGCTGGACAACATCGTCGTCCCGGGCCCCGATTGCTACGAGCGCGCCGAGGGCGTGTCCTGGGAGGCGCATTCACGGGCGGCCTTCGCGGCCATGGAAGCCACACTGGCCGAGCATGCCCACAGCGCATCGGCCGTGATCGTTGAACCGCTGGTTCAATGCGCCGGGTCGATGCGCATGTATCACCCCGTATATCTCAAGCTGCTGCGCGAAGCCTGCGACCGCTACAACATCCATCTGATTGCCGATGAAATCGCCGTCGGCTTCGGCCGCACCGGTACGCTGTTCGCCTGCGAGCAGGCCGACATCGCCCCGGACTTCATGTGTCTGTCCAAGGGCATTACCGGCGGTACCTTGCCGTTGTCGGTGGTCATGACCTCGGAGGCCATTTATCAGGCCTTCTACGATGACTACCCAACGATGAAAGCCTTCCTGCATTCGCATAGCTATACCGGTAGCGCTCTGGCATGCCGCGCAGCGCTGGCCACGTTGTCGCTGTTCCGGGCCAGCGACGTGCTCGCCGACGTCCGCGCCAAGGGGGCTGCGATGGAAGCAGCCGCTGCGCCGCTGCGGGACCACCCCCATGTCGGCGACATCCGCCGCCACGGCATGATCATGGCCATCGAACTGGTGCAGGACCGTGCAACCAAGACGCCGTTCGACTGGACGCAGCGCCGAGGCCGACGGATCCACCGCCACGCGCTCACCGAGGGTGTGCTGCTGCGACCGCTTGGCGATGTGGTCTATTTCATGCCGCCTTATGTCATTAATCAGGACGAAATCGAACAAATGGTCGGGGCGGCCATCCGTGGTATCGACCTGGCGGTGCGGGATTAGACATGCGCATTTCCCGCTTTTATGTGGACCTGCCCCTGGCCGCCGGCGGGGCGTTCGAATTGCCTTCAGATGTCGCGCATCACCTGGTCCGGGTGTTGCGCAGCCCGCCTGGTAGCCGCCTTCGGCTCTTCAATGGACAGGGGCAGGAGTTCGAGGCCACGCTGACAACCGTGAGCAAGCGCAGCGCAACGGTGACATGCGACCAAGCACTCACGCCTTTGCCGGACTCACCGCTGGACATCACGCTTTATCAGGCCGTGAGCAAGGGCGAGCGGCTGGACTATGCCATCCAGAAAGCCACGGAGCTTGGGGTCACGCGTATCCAGCTACTGCAAACCGAGCGGGTGGATGTGCGATTAAGCGGCGACCGGCTGGGCAAAAAGCTCCAGCACTGGCAGCGCGTCGCCATTGCCGCCGCCGAGCAATGCGGCCGCGCCAGTGTGCCGACTGTTCTGCCACCGCAAGCCTGGCCACTGCCTGCTCCCGATGGACGGGTCTGCCTGCTCCTGGACCCGACAGCCGACCGGGTAGCGGGTGCCGAGCCGCCGGCAAGCGCTTACGCGGTGGCCGTCGGCCCCGAAGGTGGATTCAGCGATCGGGAACTAACCGCCGCGCAATCGCTGGGCTGGCAAGGCATCCGGATGGGCCCCCGCATACTGCGGACCGAAACCGCTGGCCCGGCCCTCATCGCCGTGCTCCAGGCACGGTGCGGAGACTTCGCGTCGGCTAGCTAAGCAGCGCCGGCAGCTCCACCGGATCCAAGGTGCTGGCCTCGACCCGGACCAAGGCGCTGGCAATTTTGCCCTCGATGCGATCCAGGTCGGGAATCAGCGCGGTGTTCGTACCGATGCGAACCCGCGCAGCGGTATTGGCCCGCTCGGGTAGCCCGTCCGTCCAATCCTGCTGGACAGCCCGCTCGTTGACGGTGACGAGCTGCGGATAACCTTGCGCCACCAGCACGTACTGACCCGCCTGGACCTGATCGGTCACCGTGTTGATGACCAGCAGACGCGCCCTGGGCATGCGCTCAGGAATCGGCAGGCCCAGCAGTCCTTCCGCGGCGACCAGCGGCAGACGGCGATCACGCCAATCCACAAAACCGAACAACCAATCAGGTGAGCCCGTGTTGAGCTCGACGTTATCGAAGGCCAGGACATCGGCAATGGCGGCGTTCGGCAGCAGCCAGGTCTCACCGTTCAGCGCGACCAGCGCACCGTAGACCTGATCAGGCAATGCTTCATCCATGGCGAGGTTCCTGCGAATCGGCCAGAACAGACTCGATCTCACCGAGCAGCTGGGCTTCCTGGTACGGCTTGATCAAATAGCGATTCACGCCAATACGGGCGGCTCGCTCACGATGCTTATCGCCGGAACGCGACGTGATCATGATAATTGGCAGCGACGACAGTTCCGGCGTGTTGCGCACATAGGTCGCGACTTCAAAACCGTCGACCCGAGGCATTTCGATATCCAACAACATGACGTCGGGGCGCTCGGATTGCAGTTGAGCCATCGCATCCATGCCATCCTTGGCCGTGGTGACCTGGTAACCATTGCGACCCAGCAGTCGCTCGGCCACCCGGCGCATCGTGATGGAGTCGTCGACCACCATGACGGTCAACTCGTGGGGGCTGTCGGTCGGGGCCACGTTGGACTCGGCAGTGCGCGGCGCCAGCGTGGCGCATTGCGCGTCGGCCCGTAGCAGAGCCGATAGGTCCAGAATCAGCACCACCTCACCATCCGGCATGATGGTCGCGCCGGCCATGCCCTCAATGGCACCGACCTGCGGCCCCACCTGCTTGGACACGATTTCGCGGTTGCCCAACACCTGGTCGCAAACCAGCGCCACGCGGCGCTCTTCGCCGCCCAGGCCCTCGGTGTAGGCGGTCAGAATAACCGGCAGGTTTCGTGCCTCGAAGCTGTCCGGCGTGGGCAGACCCAACAAACTGCCGACGTAGCGCACGGCGTAATGCTCGCCGCCGTACTGGAATGCCGGCGTTTCACTGGCCGCCATGCTGGCCAGATCGTCGGCAGGCAAACGACCGATGCCTTGCACGCCGCCTATGGGCACCGCGTAGGTTTCCTCCCCCACGGACATCAGCAGGGCCCGGCTAATGGCCAGTGACAGCGGGAGGCGAATCAGGAACCGCACGCCCTTGCCCAGCTCGGATCGGACATCGACCGACCCACCCAGGTGTTTGACCTCAGCGCCGACCACGTCCATGCCGACGCCGCGTCCCGCCACCTGACTCAGCGCATCCGCGGTCGAGAACCCCGGCTCGAAGATGAACTGCGCCACTGCCTCGTCCGAGGGCTCGGCCGTGGGACTGAGCAAGCCACGCTCGATGGCCTTGCCTCGGATTTTCAGCAGGTCGAGGCCGCGGCCATCATCGGCGACCTCCATGACCAGCTGGGTTCCTTCGCGGCGCAGGCGCACATCAATCCGACCGGTCTCCGACTTGCCGGCTGCGAGGCGGTCTTCCGGGGATTCGATGCCGTGATACACGGCATTGCGCAACAAATGCTCCAGCGGGCCGGTCATGCGTTCGAGCACGTTCCGGTCCATCTCGCTCTCGATCCCCTCGAACTCCGCAACCACGGCCCGGCCGAACTCGCTGGCCGTCTGCCGGACCACGCGCTGCAGCCGCTGAACCTGGCGCGAAAACGGCACCATCAGCGTACTCATCAAGCCCTGCTGCAGCGAGGTATTGATCTGCCCCTGGTGCCGCAGCATGCCGTCGGCCTCGGCCACCTGCTCGGACAGGGTTTCGTGGATGTTCTCGAGGTCGGCCACCGACTCGTTCAACGCGCGCGACAATTCCTGCATGCGCGTGTAGCGGTCCATCTCCAACGGATCGAATTCGTCTTCGTAGCGGTCCGGGTTCTGGTCGGCGCGACCCTGCTGGCGGGCCTGGATCTGGGCATCGGTTTCCAGGTCCATCTGCCGCAGCTGGGCCCTTGCGCGGGTGATGGTCTGCTGCAGTTCGTTGAGCTGCGCCGCCTGGCTGGTGGACTGCGCCTCCAGCCGCGAATGAAAAATCCCAACCTCGCCCGCCTGATTGAGCATGGTGTCGAGTTGCTCGACGGTGACGCGCGCGGTTTCGCGCCGAACCAGGCTGGCCTGATCCTGCTGCGTATCCGGCGTCCAGAACAGCCGCTCATCCCACTCGCGAACCTCGACGGGCTCAACGGGGTCGGGTTCCGCGTCTTCGGTGGTGGCCGCCACCTCGGAGACATCCTCACCGTCGTCGATCAGCAGATCCTGCTCACTAACGACCCGCTCTTCATTAGCCGGCAGCGGGTCATCGACCGCCACGGGCGCGGCAGCTTGAACCTGCTCCGGTGCGGGTTCGGGCAACGGCGGCTCGTCAGCGAGCGGAGTCACCAGTGCCGTGGCTGGCGCCTGGCCCCGGAAGATTCGCTCGACCTCGTCGGTGGCGACAGCCAGCTGCTCCACCCCCGTCTCGGCATCACGCAGCCATTGGGGCGTGAACTGTCCACCAGGCAGTTGCGCCTCCAGCTCCGTTTCGAGCACATGGGTTTGTTCACCCAGCGCGTCGAGGCCGGCCATGCGCGCGCTGCCCTTCAGGGTATGCAGGCAGCGACGGACGCTGGCGATGGCGTCGTCCTGGCGCTCGGGTGCGGCCGCCAGTCCAGACAGCGCCGTCCCCATCTCATCCAGCAACTCCCGCGCCTCGGACAGGAAGATGTCGACCACCTCCTGATCCAGACCGGCCAGCAGCCCGGTGTCATCGGGTGCCGCGGGCGTCTCATCCGTTGCCACCGACGACGCGGCCGTTTCGCTGCTAGACGGCGCGACGGTCACCGGTGGTTCCGCCGGCAAGGTCAGCGCGTCCTCCACCGAGGACTGCAATGCCTCGGGCGTCTCGGGTACGACCGCGCCCTCTGACCGATCATCCGACAAGGACGTTTCGTCGGGCGCCATCTCCATGGACTCGAACTCAGAGAGATCAAGCTCGATCTCGAATGCATCTTCGGCGGGCGTCTCTACCGGATCAGACGGCGGCGCCGCCTCTGGCGCCGGGTCGGCGGTCTGCGGGTCCGGTGCCACCTCGGTGACTTGAAGCACGTCTTCCGGGGGCGCGATCGGCGGCTCTTCCACCCCCATCGGGTCGCTGGCCGAGTCCACATCGCCAGTCGTCGACGCCGCGACAGTGCCCTCATCGACCAACGGCAGACCGTCCGATGACTCCGATACATCCGGCGACAATTGCACAGGCGCATCGACAGCGCTGGCGTCACCGTCCGGAACGTCGGGTTCGTCGTGGACATCGCCACTGTCTGCTGCGGGCGTTGCCGCGGCCTGGCTGCCCAGACGCTGCAAGTCCTCGATGTCATCCAGCACACGGCTGGCATCCAGTGTCTCGGCGCGGCTGAGCTGATCGACGAGACCGTGAAAACCGTCCACCACGTTGTGTAGCTGACTGACAACCGCAGCATCCCGCGAGAGCTGGCCCGACTGCATCGCACCGACCACATCCTCCAGTCGGTGACTTGCCGTGCCGAGCGCTGCAATGCCCGCGGTACGTGCGCCACCCTTCAGGGTATGCAGCGCACGGGCGATTTCGTCCAGCGGCTCGCCCCGCTGCGGATCGTCTTCGAAACTGGAGAACGCGCGGTCGATGTCCTGCAGCAACTCGCCGGCTTCTTCGGCAAAGGTTGCGGCCAGCTCAGCATCGAAGGCAGCGTCATCGTCAAGCGCCGATTCGGCGGGCGCCGACGCGTCGACCTCGACCGAGGTGGCCTCATGCGACGGCGACTCCACCTCCGCAGATTCGCTCGACACTTGCGCGGCCGGGGTTTCTGCCACCGAAGCAGACAGCGCATCGGCATTGTCCGGCTCGGTCGCGGGATCGCCCACCACCGCTTCGGCAGCATCGTCCGCGGGCTCGGCGGTTTCGAACAAGGCCGCCTGTGCCACGGCACTGGGCATGGCCAATCCAGACCGATGCGCATCGAGCAGCTGATAAACGGTTTCCACCGAATCGTTCATGGTGGCAAACCAGGCCTCGTCCGGCGCACCGGCATCTGCCGCATCCTGGGCAAGCACACGCTCGCGCATGGCGGCCGCCTGTTCGCGCACGTCCTCGATGTCCGCCATGCTGGCACTGCCCTTGAGCGTATGCAGCGCGTCGCCCACCTTGCGGGCATGGTGCTCGGCCGTGGGCGTGGCTTTCCAGGCTTGCAGCTCCTGCTCCACCGTATCGAGCAGTTCAGCCGCCTCGTCGGTAAAGGTCACGACCAGCCGCCGACGCGCACTGGCTTTGCGCACGTCTTCCGGCAACTCGCGGTGGGCCTGCGCGGCACGCTCACGCAGGGCATCCAGGCCCGGGTGACTGCCTGCGCCCGACTCATCGGCATCCAACCAGGCACCCAGTTCGGTCATGGACTCATAGACCAGCGTGCGCTCGGTATCGCCCAAGCCCAGACCGGCGGACATGACTGTCTCGCAGAGATTCTCCAGCTCGGAAGCCAGCTCCGACACCGACTCCAGCGACAGCGCCGCCGCACTGCCGGTCACGGTGTGTAGCGCCCGGACCAGTTCCTGACTGACCGGGAACCGGCCGTGCTCGTTGGCGGGCACGTCATCCAGCCACTGGCGCATCGTGTCCAGATGCTGACGGGCGTCCTCCCGGAAAATGCGGTGAATCTCTGGGTCGTAGTCATCGTCGAGTTCATCGACGTGCGCCCCGCGCGCGACGCGATCGGTTTGCGCCACCAGTGCACGCGCCTCATCACTCAGCGGCTCGCCCTGACGGAAATTATCGATGACACCAGGCAGCGCGTTCACCGCTTGCTCCAGCGTCTTGACGACGGCTGGCGTCACGCTCAATGCGCCTTCGAGGCAGCGATTGAGCATGTGTTCCACCGACCAGCCGAACTCACCGATGTCGTTGGCACCCACCATGCGACCACTGCCCTTCAGGGTGTGGAAGGCGCGGCGGATGGTGCCGAGCGTGTCCTTGTTTTCGGTGTCACGCAGGAAGCCGGGCAAGTGACCACGCAACGTCTCCAGCACCTCGACGGCTTCTTCCAGAAAGACTTCGCGGATCTCGGGGTCAATCTCGTCCGGGTTGACGGGCTCAGGAATCTGGATGCCCCCGGTCGCGGCATCGTCAGCGACCGTGACCGGCTCTTCCGCCTCTTCGATCTCTGCACCCGCCGCATCGAGCTTGGCTTCCAGCTGGTCGAGCAAATGGGCGGTCTGAGGTTGCCGGCGCTGCAAGGCCTCCAGGTAACACTCGGCTAACGCCACGGCGTCGGCAAACTGATCCGCCAGCGCCACATCGTCACGAATATCGCGAAACCCATCCTGACCGATGGATTCGCGTAGGCGGGCAACCAGCCCAGCGCCCCGTTCACTCTCCAGCAGGCTCAGCGCGGATTCGACCTGATGCAGCATCCGTTTGGCATCGGCCAGCAGACCGGGCTCACCCCGGTCGATGTACTCGCTGATCTGATCCTTGAGCTGGGACACATTGATCAGCGACTCACGCAGGGCCGCGGCAGCGCCTTCCCGGTGATCCAGCTTGACCGGCGGCGGCGCTGCCAGAACCGTGGCCGGGTCGCGGCGATCCTCTTCGCCACTGCCCGCGCGCACATGCCCGAACAGGGCGTCTTCCAAGTTGTGCTCGACCAGCAGCAAGGCCGTTGCCAGCTCCATCCAGCTCGAGTCAGCTGCATCTAGCGCCAGCTTGTCCAGCACGTCGGCCTGGTGATCGATGACCCGCTGCAATGCGCCCAAATCGAGCATGGACAGGGTGTCCGAGACACGCTTGAGCGTGCGCGCCATCGATTCGTGCTGCTCGGGCGCCCGCTGGCCGGTACGAATGGCCAGGTCAATCTCATCTTTGACCTGGGCAAAGTCCTCGCGGATTTCCGTGGCCACACGGGTCAAAACGTCGGTGTTGGGTCCACGAACCCGGGTGCGCAACTGCTCGATGCGTGCATCCGGCACGAGGCAGTCATCCAGCTCTAGCCGCTCGATCAAGGCGCGGGCCCGGTGAGACCGGGCACCGGAGCGATGAACCTCCACGCCGAGCCGGACCGCTGCGCGCACCATGGCTGCACTGTCATCGGTCGACTCCCCGGTCATGGCCAGGCGCTTGGTCAGCTCGCCGACCTGTCCCATCTGGCGCTTGAGCTCAAGGCTGTCCGACAACTTCAATGCCAACAGGCATTCAACCGCCGCCGCCGCGGCCTGCATCATCAGCCGGCAGGCCGGCCCGTTGGCCTGACTCTGCAGGTGCTCGGTAATCCGGCCAATGCGTTTGAGGCTGTCGATACGGTCTTCGCCGCGCACCCAGCCGCGCATGGCCTTGTGCAGCGCCGGCAACAGCTTGCGGGCCGAGACGCTCGCAGGCGCCTCGCGCGAAGCGTCGATGACGGCGTCCAGCTCCACCAGCCCGGCATCGAAGATGTGTCGCGTGACCAGATCGGCCTCGCTCAGCACCCCTTGACCACAAGACACCCGCAACTCATTGATGATCGGGTGGAAGACCAGCAGGGCATCCTGTTCGCCGCCGCTGAGAAGATCGAGATAATCACTCAGCTGCACAGAGGCGCCGAGCAATGCCGTAATGGCCGCCTCGCGGTCGCGAATTTCCGCTTCATCCGAGGCCAGGGCCTGCACCGTCACCTTCATGGCATCGGCTAGATTGGCGGCACCGTAGCACTGGATGACCGTGGCGATGCCCCGAATCTGGTGCAGCTCGACCACACACTTTTGGAGCAGCAGATCAGCATCTTCACGCTCCATGGACTGGTCGATGTGATCGCGCACCCGCGCCAGGCTTTGCTCCAGTTCGCCGCGCAGCCAGTGCAGGCCATTACTCAGATCGTGACGGACGGACCGCATGACCGCACTCATGCTGCAACCCCACTCATGGGCTGCTCTTCCAGGCCCGCCTCGGCCGCACGGTGCAATGACAGCGCCAGCCACGGCTGGCCGTCACGCACGAACCCGCCCAGCAGATAAGGCGCCACCGACGGTGCAGCCTCATCCAGCGCACGCATCCGTTGGTCGCCGGGCTCAAAATTGCGATATCCAAACACTTCATCAACCAGAAACGCGACCGGATCGGTCTCGGCATTCAGGAGTAGCAGGCGCGTATCCGCAGTCGAGATGTAGCGGTCCTCGCCCAGCAGACGACCCAGGTCCACAATCGGATAAAGCGCACCGCGCACGTTGGCCACGCCCCGCATCCAATCCGGCGCGTTCGGTACGCGCGTCATCCGTGGCGGTGGCAAGACCTCACGGACGTCCGCACGCGGCGCGACGAACAGCTGATCTCGCAGGCGCAGACCCAAGCCCGTCCAGGTACGAACAGCTTGCAGGCCACCCTCGCCGGCTCCCGCCTGGAGCCTGCGCTCCAGCGACACCAGCAACGCATAGGGCGACTGCGTCGAGACGTCGGACGACATTACGCGGCTTCGGAAGCTGCGTGCTTGCGAACGGCGCCCAGCAACTCATCGCGCGTGAACGGCTTGGTCAGGTAGTGATCCGACCCAACAATCCGACCGCGCGCGCGGTCGAACAAGCCATCCTTGCTCGACAACATGATGACCGGGGTGTGCTTGAATCGGGGGTTGCCCTTGATCAGGGCACAGGCTTGGTAGCCATCCAACCTCGGCATCATGATGTCGACAAAAATGATGTCAGGATGGTGATCGGCGATCTTGGCAAGCGCTTCAAAGCCATCAACGGCGGTAATCACCGTGCAGCCCTCGCGCGCCAGTAGTGTCTCCGCGGTGCGCCGGATGGTCTTGCTGTCGTCGATGACCATGACTTTCACGTTTGATATCCCCCGTGCTTGTTCTTGTGCTGCCACGTTATTCCCCTAGGGAAGCCCCTGTTCGGCGGCCGAGCCGCCACGTGCTGGTTGCTGACGCCCGTCGCGACGTCGCAGTTGCGTGAAAGCCGTGTTCCCCCAGCGACATTCCGTTCCCCGTCTGACCGGTGCGAACGCTCGCGTCGTCGCGAACCGTCCCGCCGAACCCACCAGGCGAACAACCCGACTTGTCGTGACTCACGCACTCCCCGAATGCGTCTGATGTGCCGACGGCTCCAGTCCGGCCACATCACGGTTCAGATTTTTACCATATTTTCAGCACGCACTGGATGACAGGCGCCGCTCGACTGCTCAACGGCACGCCCTGGCTCGGGCAACCCCATGCTGCAGCGAGGAATTTTTTCCCACACACGCCGAGACAGGGCGGCGATCGATCCGGCTGACTCGGCACGAACCGCGCCAGGATGCTGCATTGCGGTAACATCCAGCTCCCGATTTGTTGGAGTGTCGCATGGCGCTACCGGACCCGATGACCGATACCGAATCCAGCCTGCGCGGACCGTTGCAGCACCTGGAATCCCAGCTCCTAAACCAACAGGGTGACATCGAAGCCTGGTTTCGTCGGCAATGGCTCCAGACCCCTGCACCGTTTTATGCGTCCGTCGACCTGCGCAACGCGGGTTACAAGCTGGCACCGGTGGACACCAATCTGTTCCCGGCGGGCTTTAACAATCTCGCTCCGGAGTTCGAGCCCCTGTGTATCCAGGCGCTGCAGTCGGCGGTGGACCGCATCTGCCCGACCGCCCGGTCGTTGATGGTGATTCCGGAAAACCACACCCGTAACCGCTTTTATCTGGAGAACGTCGCTCGCCTGGTCGAACTCATGCGCAAGGCCGGGTTTGATGTGCGCATCGGTTCGCTTATGCCCGACCTGAAGACAGCAACCGACATCGAACTCGATAGCGGCCGCCCGCTGCGTCTGGAGCCGATCGTCCGCCAAGGCAACAAGCTGGGGGTCGAAGGCTTCTCGCCCTGTGGACTCATCCTCAACAACGACTTGTCCAGTGGACAGCCCGACATCCTCGCGGGCGTGGAGCAGCCGATCATGCCGCCTCCGACGCTGGGCTGGGACCACCGGACCAAATCCGAACATTTCACGGTGTACTCGCAGGTGGCCGGCGAGTTCGCTGAGTCCGTGGGAATCGATCGATGGCTGATCGACCCGCTCTTCCGGAACTGCGGTCAAATCAACTTCATGAAACGGGAGGGCGAGGAGTGCCTGGCCAGTAACGTGGAGATGTTGCTCGCCTCGATCCGACAGAAGTACGACGAGTACGGAATCTCTGACGAACCCTACGTCGTGATCAAGTCTGATGCCGGGACCTATGGCATGGGCATCATGACCGCGCGCTCGCCGGATGATGTCACCAGCCTGAACCGCAAACAGCGGACCAAGATGTCCTCCGGCAAGGAAGGTCGGGACGTCACGGGTGCGATCATCCAGGAAGGGGTTTACACGCGCGAACAGTGGGGCGCGCAGCAAGCCTCGGCCGAATCCGTGCTGTACATGATCGACCGTTTTGTCGTCGGCGGCTTCTATCGGGTGCACACCGGGCGCAACACAACTGACAGTCTCAACGCGCCGGGCATGGAATTTCACCCGCTGCCCTTTGCCGACGGCGCCTCGCGGCCCGACCCGCAACTCGACCCCGACGCCGGCCCCAACCGGTTTCATGCCTACGGCGTCGTCGCTCGCCTGGCACTGGTGGCCGCCGCGCGCGAGATCGCCCAGAGCGGCACGGACGACGAATAAACGCTGCGCCAGACCGCAGCGCAACAGGAGAGATCGACATGCGCCAACTGGGCGTGGTGATGGACCCCATCGCCAGCATCAAGCCGGTCAAGGACACCACGCTGGCCATGCTGCTCGAGGCTCAGCGTCGCGGGTATGCCCTGCACTACTACGAGATCCCGGACCTGAGTATTCGCGATGGCCGCGCCATGGGGCGTCGCCGGTCACTCCAGGTCCGTGATGACCCCACGGACTGGTACACGTTGGGCGCAGCAGAGGATGCCGCGCTGGCCGAGCTGGACGTGCTGCTCATGCGCAAGGATCCGCCGGTCGAAGACGCCTTCCTATACGCCACACACGTGCTCAGCCGCGCAGAAGCCGAGGGCGTGCAGGTGGTCAACCGCCCAGACAGCCTGCGCAACTGGAACGAGAAACTAGCGATTTCGGGATTCGCGCATTGCACGGCACCGACACTGGTCAGCATGGAGATGGCGCGGCTGCAGGCGTTTGTTGACGAACACGCAGACTGCATTCTGAAACCGCTGGACGGCATGGGTGGCGCCGGCATTTTTCGTGTGGGCGCGAATGATCCGAATCGCGGCTCCATCGTGGAAACGCTGACGCAGAACGGCCGACGCGCGATTATGGCGCAGCGCTACATCTCGGCGGTGACCGAGGGCGATAAGCGCATTCTGATGATCGATGGTGAGCCTGTTGATGTTTGTCTTGCGCGCATCCCGAAATCAGGCGAGACCCGTGCCAACCTGGCGGCGGGCGGACGCGGCGAGGGTCGACCGCTGAGCGACCGGGATCGGTGGATCGCCGAGCAGGTGGGCCCCACGCTGCGCCAACATGGCCTGCGCTTTGTCGGGCTGGACGTCATCGGCGACTACCTTACGGAAATCAACGTCACCAGCCCGACCTGCGTCCGCGAACTCGATGCCCAGTACGGCATCAACATCGCAGGCCTGTTGTTCGACGCCATCGAAAGCTCATGAGACGCTGGATCGGCGGCGGGTTGATCCTGCTGATGATCGGGGTGCTGGTGCTGCGTGGCCGGGAAGGCGACGCGCGGTTCGAGCGTCAGATCTATGTCATGGGCACGCTGGTCACGATCACGCTGCGCGCCCCACATCGCGAAGACGAGGACCTGGCGACGCTGGTCTCCAGCGTCGAGTCCGAGCTCAACCGGTTCCAACAACGCTGGTCCCCGCAAGGCAGCGGCGCGCTCGCGCAGCTCAACCAGACGCTGGCCGACAACCCCGGCGCGACCGTTCCCGAGGGCTTGCGACCCTTGCTTGCGGCCGCCAAAAGCGTCGCCGACGACAGCCAGGGCACCTTTGACCCAGGGCTCGGCGCTCTGGTGCAGCTCTGGGGATTTGATGATCCAGAGCACTTTCGCGAGACACCACCGCCCGATGCGGAACTGGCCGCTGCGCTCCAGCGCCCCCATCGTCTGGCCCGAGCCCAGCTGACCGCAGACAGGCTTGAAGTCGGCGCCCCCGGGCTGATGTTGGATTTCGGCGCCATGGCCAAGGGTGCGGCGGTCGGCGCCGCACTACAGCAACTGCGCGATGCCGGCATCGAACACGCGATGGTCAATGCCGGAGGCGACCTGCAGGTGATCGGGCATGCGGAATCGCGTCCCTGGCGGATTGCCGTACGCCATCCACGACCGCCGGAAGAGGCGCCACGACTGCTCGTGGCCCTCGAACTGGAAGATGGCGAATCCGTGTTCACCAGTGGCGACTACGAACGCTATTTCGAACATGCTGGCCGCCGCTACCACCACGTCCTGGACCCGCGGAGCGGCGAGCCCTCGACCGGGGCGCAATCCAGCACCGTGGTGCATGGTGACCCGGCGCTGGCTGATGCCTTGGCCACGGCGCTCTTTGTCGGTGGCCCCGACCAGTTTCATGCACTCGTCGATGAGTTTGCGCTCAAGTACGCCATGCTGGTCGATGCCGACGGCCGCATCCACGCCACCCCGGGATTCAGACACCGCGCCCAGTGGCTCACCGATGTGCAATTCGCACCCGACCCTGTGGCTCCGTGAGTCGCCCGTCGCCGGCAGATATCGCGCTCATCCTGATATTGGCGACGGCCATCGGCGCGCTATACGCCCAGTATTGGTCACCAGCGGCCGGGCCACCGACGCATGCCCTGGTGCGTGCAGAACAACAGCCGCCCCTGCGCGTCCCTTTGCATGTGGACGCCCGCTTCACGGTGCATGGTCGTCAGGGCGCCAGTCATTTCGAAGTCCGAGATGGCCGCATCCGGTTTGTCGCGTCCGCCTGCCGCCGTAAGGTCTGTATTCGCTCGGGCTGGATGCAAGCCGCGCACGATGCAACGGCCTGCCTGCCGAATCGCGTCAGCCTGTCACTGGAAAGTGCCAAGACAGAGTTCGATGGGATCAGCCAATGACCCGACGTGTGCCCCTGCATCCACAGCGCCGTGATCACATGATTGCCGGCTTTGCCGCCCTGGCGATCGTCATTCACATCCTCGAGGCCGGCGTCCCCACGCCGATTCCCGGCATCAAGCCGGGATTGGCCAATGTCATCACTCTACTGGTGCTGCTCCGCCACGATTTTCGAGCTGCGGTCTGGGTGCAGCTGCTTCGCGTCCTGGTCGGTAGTCTGCTCATCGGGAGTTTTCTGACACCCACTTTTTTGCTGAGCCTGGCCGGTGCCGGGGCCAGCCTGCTCGCGCTGGGCGCGCTGACACTGTGGAATCGTGCACTGCCTCTGGCGCAGTTCAGCCCGATCGGCCTGGGCGTCGCGGCGGCCTGCGCGCACATGAGCGGGCAGTTTCTGGTGGCCTACAGCTGGTTTATTCCTCACCCGGGGCTGCTGACATTGCTGCCGGTGCTGCTGACGGCCGCGCTGCTCTTCGGGGCGCTGACCGGCTGGCTGGCCGGGCGCATTCACGACCGCCTGCCGGCAGCGAGCACCTGAGCCCGCAGATGGGCGCACCCGCGATTCCGGTGGCGACCCGAACTTTGCTTGCGGTGCCCCCGGCCGCGGCGTGATACTGCGGGCATGACGACAGGCAGTGAACTCAAGAACCAGTTCCTGATCGCAATGCCCAGCCTTGACGATGAGCATTTCGAGCAGACCGTCACGTTCCTGTGCGAACACTCCGAGCAGGGCGCCCTGGGCCTCGTGATCAATCGGCCCTCCGACCTGTCAGTGGCCAGCATGCTAAGCCACATGAATGTCCCCTGTGAGCGCGATCTTGACCAAGACCCGGTGTTCTGGGGCGGGCCGGTGCAGCCGGAACGTGGCTTTGTGCTGCACTCTGTTGGGACGACCTGGGAGTCAACCGTCCAGGTCAGCGAGTCGCTGGCCATTACCTCCTCGCGCGATATTCTCGAAGCCATCGGCCTGGGCAGCGGCCCCGAGGAGTACCTGATCACCCTGGGCTACGCGGGCTGGGACGCCGGCCAGCTGGAGGAGGAGTTGCTGCATAACGCCTGGCTGAATACGCCGGTGGACCGGCAAATTCTCTTTTCGACCGCGCCCCCCGAGCGCTGGGAGGCTTCGCTCAAGCTATTGGGTGTCGACCTGACCGTGCTGTCCGGTGATGCCGGACACGCCTGATTCGCCCGCCAGGAGCCCGGCCGAACACCTGCAGGATCGACCCGCTGGGGTTTATCTGGCGTTCGACTACGGCAGCCTGCGAATCGGTGTTGCGGTCGGCGATACGGTGTCCAGGCAGCCCAAACCCATTGCCACGATCGACAACCAGACCAAGCAGCGCTGGTCTCAGATCGCGGAGTTGCTGGCGGCTTGGCAACCGGTGGGGCTGGTCGTCGGCGTGCCGCTGACCCTGGATGACCAGCGCCAGCCCATGACCGAGGCGGCCGAACGCTTCTGCCGCCGCCTCAAAGGCCGGTATCATTTACCTGTCTACCCGGCCGAAGAACGCATGACCTCCCTGGAAGCAGACCTCACCCCGGTTGCCGGCCAAAGCCGCGATGCAGTGGCCGCTGCCCACATCCTGTCCGACTGGCTCGGCCGTGACTGACACACCCGAGACCGCTCAACTACTGGACCGGATGGCCGACGCGCTCCATGCGATAGACATCGCCGCCCTGGACCCGGTGGTCATCGGAATTCACACCGGCGGCGTCTGGGTCGCCGACGCACTGGCGAGCCGACTGGCACTGGACGGCCCCTTAGGGACCATCAACATCAGCTTTTATCGAGACGATTTCAGCCGTATCGGCCTGCATCCACAGATTCGCCCCTCCGATCTGCCTGTGTCGGTCGACAACCGGGTGGTTCTGCTGGTTGATGACGTGCTCCACACCGGCCGGACCATCCGCGCAGCCATGAACGAACTCTTCGACTACGGTCGACCTGACCGCATCCTCCTGGCCGTGCTGGCCACCCGCCCGGGCCGTGAACTGCCCATCGCACCCGATGTCGTCGGGCATGTGTTCGACGCCTTGCCCGCAGGCGGCCACCTGCGGCTGACCGGCCCCGACCCGCTGGCCCTGCGCATCGAGGTCACGGCATGAGCGGCGCCGCCCGCATTCAGCTCACCGATGACGGTCGGCTCCGGCATCTGCTGACCACCGAAGGATTGGGCCGGGCCCTGACCACCGAGATCCTCGACACCGCCGAATCGTTTGTTCCAGTGACTCGGAACGACGTCAAGAAAGTGCCATTGCTGCGTGGCCGCACAGTGGTCAATCTGTTCTTCGAGGCGAGCACCCGGACGCGTAGCGCCTTCGAACTTGCGGCGCATCGATTGTCCGCAGACGTGTTGAACATCGAGGGCCGCAGCTCGTCCACGACCAAGGGCGAAACCCTGCTCGACACGCTTAAGACGCTGGAATCCATGCATGTGGACATGTTCGTGATTCGGCATGGCGAAAGCGGAGCGGCCGAGTTCTTTGCCCGTCATGCCGCACCCGGCGTGGCCATACTCAACGGCGGCGATGGTCGCCATGCGCACCCGACTCAGGGTCTGCTGGATGTCTTCACCATCCGCCGCCACAAGCCGGATGTTGCCGGCCTCAGCGTGGCCATTGTCGGCGACGTGCTGCATTCACGCGTGGCCCGGTCGGACATTCACGCCCTCCAGGCACTGGGCACTCAGGACATTCGGGTGGTCGGCCCCAAGACCTTGGTGCCTCCGGAGCTGGATGCCCTGGGCGTGTCGGTTCATCACGACCTGCGCAGCGGCCTGGCCGATGCCGATGTCGTCATGCTGCTGCGGCTGCAGCGCGAGCGCATGTCAGGCCACTATCTACCAGCAGGCTCGGCCTTTCATCGCGGCTTTGGACTCAATGAACACACGCTCGGCTACGCCAAGCCAGACGCCCTGCTCATGCACCCAGGCCCCATCAACCGCGGCGTTGAGATTGCGGCGCCTGTGGCCTATGGCAAGCAGTCCGTCATTCTGGAGCAGGTCAGTCACGGCGTGGCCATTCGTATGGCGGTCATGGCCATGATCATCGGGGCCCACCAGTCATGAGCGTTATCCGCTGCCTGCAAAACCTGACGCGCCACGATGACCCGGCCTCGGAACTGTGGATCATCGACGGTCAGTTCGCCGCGCCCCCGGCCGACGCCGCAGGCGCGGAAATCATCGATACCGACGGCGGCTGGTGGCTACCACTGGCCGTGGATTTGTGCGCGCGTGTCCGCGAGCCGGGCGCCACACACAAAGCCACCCTGAGCAGCGAAACCACTGCTGCGGTCCGCGCGGGTGTCGGCAGCCTGTGCGTGCCGCCGGATAGTCAACCGGTGGTGGACCAACCGGCGGTCGTCGACTGGATCGGCGATCGCGCCCGCGATGCGGAGGCGTCGGTACACCTGCTTGGCGCATTGACAGAAGGTCTTGCCGGACAGGCGCTCTCCGATCTGGAGGCCTTACTCGCCGCCGGCTGCGTCGGCGTCGCCCAGCCCCGGCGACTGCCGGATGTCATGCTGCTGCGACAGGCCCTGCAATATGCCGCCGGCATCGGCTGCACGGTGCATCTGGACCCCGTCGAGGCCAGTCTGGCGGGCCAAGGTGTCGCCCATGCAGGACGCCCGGCCATGCGCGCGGGGCTCACCGGCATCCCCGCAAGTGCAGAGGCCATCGGCACGGCGATCGCGCTGGAATTGGCGCGTGACACAGGCTGCCGGCTTCACCTGGGCCGATTAACCACAGCCCGTGCATTGTCCCTGATCCGCGCGGCCAAACACGATGGCGTGTTGGTGACCTGCGACGTGGCCGCCCACCACCTCTTCCTAACCGATCAGGTCCTGGATGGACTGGACCCCGCCTACCGGCTGGATCCCCCGCTGCGAACCGACGTCGACCGCCAGGCGCTCATCGCCGCGGTGGGCGACGGCACCGTGGACGCCGTGTGCTCAGACCATGCACCACAAGACGAAAACGCCAAGACGGACCCGTATCCACTGACGGCGCCGGGTGGCTCCACAATTGAGCAACTCGTTCCGGCAATGGCCACACTGGCTCAGCAGAACAGTTGGGGACTGCGCCGAGTCGTCGAGCTGCTGGTCGATGCCCCCTCCCGCATCCTCGGGCTCGAACCTGTGGCGACCGCGCCGGGGTCGCCAGCCCATGGCGTTCTACTCAAGCCGCTGGATCACCAGGTCGACCCCAAAGCCATGCGCAGCGCCGGATACGGAACGCCGATGCAAGGCCTGGAGCTGCAATGGACGGTGGCCGAGGTCTGGCGCGACGGTCAGCCCGTTGCGCTCGTCTGAGAAACCGAATTGCCCGTCATGTTCTTGTATGATGACTGCGGGGAATCGAATCGTTCGATTTGAACTAGCGTCTCTGACCGGAATTCGCGCGTTCGCCAGATCGCATGCGCCGGCTGAAGACACCAGATGCTTGGGCCACCAAGCCATTAACACTGCATACGACAAGTGGGGGAACCATGCCGCGCGTACTTTTGGTTGACGACTCGCCGACTGACATTGCGAACCTTCGCAAAATGCTGGAAAAGAACGGCTTTGAGGTCGTCGAAGCATTGACTGGCGAATCTGCCATTGAAAAGGCCGGCGTCGAAAAGCCGGATGTCATCGTCATGGATGTGGTCATGCCGGGCATGAATGGCTTCCAGGCCACACGCACCCTGTCTCGCGGTGCCGAGACGTCGAATATTCCGATCGTGGTGATTAGCAGCAAGTCCCAGGAGACGGACAAGCTGTGGGCCATGCGCCAGGGCGCCCGCGAATACATCGTCAAGCCGGTCAAAGAATCGGAACTGATAACCAAGGTGAACGGCGTCATCAGCGCCTGAACGCCGCTACGGGAGAGACATCATGGCTGAGGGAGCCAAGCGGGTTCGGGGAACCCGACTAGCAATTCTGCTGCTACTGCTGGCGATGACATCCATCGCCGCCGCGCTGTTCATTCTTTACCGCGTGGACCAGGTCGCGCAGTGGGATCGCGACTACATCGCCCTGTCCGTCGACTCGAGTTCAGTGGCCGAGAACATCGCACGGCTGGCTGACGATATTACGCGTGGACTGCCACCAGACACGCGCAACATGGAAGGCCTGCGTCTGACCTTCGAAGACAACATTTACGCCATGCGCGAGGGCGATGAGTTCATCAACCTGCCCCCGGCTCCGGCGCCGTTGCAGGAGAACATCGACGCCCTGGAGGCCGAGTTCCAGCCGATGTCGGACGCCATCGACGAGATTCTGGATCGACGCGCCGCTTATGTGCTGATACAGCAGGAAGCCGCTGCCATCGAGAATCTGGCCCCCGAGGTCACCGCTCCCCTCGAATCCGCCATCAGCACCCTGGCCACGAGAAGTGCGCCGGCAGAACAGATCACGCTGACCGCGGACTTGCTCGTCCAGGTCAACCAACTGCCGGTGCAGGCCGCTGCGGTCAGCCAGCAGGGCTATGATGCCGACACGCTGGCGACCGAGCTGGCCGCGAACGTGGACGCCCTGAGCGCACAGCTGCGGCAGCTCCTCAGCGGAGAAGGCCTGGGCTTCCAGCCAGCCCGGATCGAAACCGTCGATGCCGCTGTGGCGGATGCGCTGGCGGGCATGCAGCAAATCCGCGAGAGCGTGACCACGATCACCGAAGAAGCCACGGAACTGGCCGTGGTGCAGAGCGCTGCGGCCGAGATCTCCCGCCTGCGCAACAACGTGAAGTTCACGGCCGAAAACAACGTTCAGCAGTCCTTCCTCGACTACCGGGATGGTCGTCAGCTCGAGGCGCTGCACGGCTACGTGCTCGGTGGCATTACCGTGATTCTGCTGGTCATCTTCGTGACCGTGCTGCTGCGCCAGGCCCGTGCCCGTGCCCGCGAGCTGGAAGAAGCGGATGCCGCGCAGCAGGAAGCCATTTTGCGTCTGCTGGACGAGATCACCACGCTGGCCGATGGTGACCTGACCGTAGATGTCACGGTGACCGAGGATTTCACTGGCGCGATCGCCGACTCGATCAACTACACCATCGATACGCTGCGTAGCCTGGTGGGTACGATTACCGCCACCTCGGATGAGATCACACAGTCAGCCTCCGGCACGGAAGCAGTGACGCAGCAGCTCAACGCGGCATCACGTCGCCAGGCCGATGAGATCAACAGCGTCTCGCAAGCCATTGGCGCCATGTCGCAGTCCATGCAGCAGGTGTCGCATCGCGCTGATGAACTCGCCCAGGACGCCCAAGCCTCGGTTGAAACCGCGCACACCGGTTCCGAGACGGTCCGTCGAACCGTGGACGGGATGACCGCCCTGCGAGACCAGATTCAGGAAACTGCAAAACGCATCAAGCGCCTGGGTGAATCGTCGCAGGAAATCGGCAACATCATCGAGTTCATTAATGACATCGCCGAACAAACCAACACCCTGGCGCTCAACGCGTCGATCCAGGCGGCCATGGCCGGCGAGGCGGGTCGCGGGTTCGCGGTGGTGGCAGAGGAAGTGCAGCGGCTGGCCGAGCGTGCTGGTAACGCAACCCGGCAGATCGAAACCCTGGTCAAGACGATTCAGGCCGACACCAACGAAGCCATCGTGTCGATGGAGCGCAGCACCACCAACGTGGTGAGCAATGCCCAGCTGTCCGAGGCCGCCGGTGAGGCGCTGGACCGCATCGAGGCATCCTCGACCGACCTGTCGCGCCTGATCTCGGACATCTCCAACGACGCCCGCACACAGACCGAGTCCGCCACCGACCTGGCCGGCCGCATCCAGGTTATTCAGGACATTGCAGGACAGACGCAGGTGGCCTCGGACACGACGGCATCAGCCGTGTCCAACCTGAATGCCCTGTCCGTCAAACTGCGTGAGTCTGTCGCCGGCTTTAAGCTACCTTCGGCCGAGACTGCAGACGCCGAAGACCTGGACTTCGATGACACGGTCGTCGATCCAACACCGACTGACGAGGAACGCGACGCCGCCTGACCGCGGGTCCATCGCACCGCCAAAGACTCAACATCGCCCCGCCCTGCCGCGGGGCGATGTTCGTTTGGGCTGCCGGTTGGGGTTAGCTGCCGAAGTTGATTCGTGTTTCGAGATTGGCCCGTGAATCCGCGTTGGACAGGGCTTCCTCCATCGAGATTTCGTCAGCCTGGTATAGCGCATACAGCGCGTCGTCGAAGGTCTGCATGCGCGAATCCGACGACTCGGCCATGGCCTCGCGTACGCCATCGACTTCACCACGGAGAATCAGATCGGCGATGTAAGGCGTCACGACCATGACCTCCAGCGCAGCCACCCGTCCCCCGGCCTTACGCCGTACCAGGCGTTGGGAAATCACCGCGCGCAGATTCAGCGCCAAATCCATGTACAACTGCCCGCGCAGGTAATCGGGGTACATGTTGATGATGCGCTGCAGCGTCTGGTAGGCGTTATTGGCGTGCAGTGTTGAGATGGCCAGGTGGCCGGTACCGGCCAACTGCACGCAGGATTCCATGGTCTCGCGGGAACGAATCTCACCGATCAGAATGACATCCGGCGCCTCGCGCAGGGCACTGTGCAGCGCCCGGTCGTAACTCTTGGTGTCTTGCCCCAACTCGCGCTGATTGATGATCGAACGCTTGTTCGGATGCAGGAATTCGATCGGGTCCTCCACCGTGAGAATGTGGCCCGAGGCATTCTCGTTGCGGTGATTGATCATCGCTGCCAGCGTCGTTGACTTGCCGGAGCCGGTGGCCCCGACCATGAGCAGCATGCCGCGCTTTTCGAGAATAAGGTCCTTAAGCGTTTCGGGCAGGCCCAGTTCGTCCAGTGTGGGCACGGTATTGCGAACGTAGCGCAGCACCATGGCCGGCCGACCGCGCTGATGGAATAGATTGACGCGGAAGCGTCCCAACCCGCCGGCCTGCGTGGCGAAATCCAGCTCCAGTTCCTCGGCGAATTCCTCGCGCTGTTCGGGCGTGAGGATGCCGTTGGCCAGCTCGCGGATCTGACCGGAGGTCATTTCGGTCTTGCCCACTGCGTGCATCTCGCCATTGATCTTGATCATCACCGGCGAGCCGGTGGTGAAGAACAGATCAGACGCCTGCTTTTCTACAGCGAGCTTGAGGTACGGGACGATGCCCGGCAGTTGTGAGGCCTCTGACATTACTGCCCACCCGATTTCTGGCTGGCGATCAAGGCGTCATCGTCATCCATCATCGAGATGCCCGACAAGCCATCGTCCAGGTTCTTTTCAGCCCGCTTGCTTTCAAGCTTGACGCGCAGCCGCAGCTCGTTCTTGGAGTCGGCGTTACGCAGGGCCTCTTCCAGGCTGATGGTGCCGGCCTCGTAGAGATCGAACAAATGCTGGTCGAAGGTTTGCATGCCCTGTTCCCGACTCTTGGCCATGACTTCCTTGATCTTGTGGACTTCGCCCTTGAAGACGAGATCGGAAATCAGTGGCGTGTTGAGCATGATCTCCATGGCAGCGGCTCGCCCACCGCCTTCGCGGCGCACCAGGCGCTGACTGATGATGCCGCGCAGATTCAGCGATAAATCCATGAGCAACTGCTCGCGCTTTTCATCCGGGAAGAAGTTGATGATGCGATCCAGTGCCTGGTTGGACGAGTTGGCATGCAGTGTGGACATGCAAAGGTGACCGGTTTCGGCAAAGTTGATGGCGTATTCCATCGTCTCCTTGGCGCGAATCTCACCGATCAGAATCACGTCAGGCGCCTGACGCAGCGTGTTCTTAAGCGCGGCTTCCCAGCTGTCGGTGTCCACTCCGACCTCACGCTGGGTAATGATGCAGCCCAGGTGGGGGTGAACGTACTCCACCGGGTCTTCAATGGTGATGATGTGGCCCTTGGTTTCCTTGTTGCGCAGACCCAGCATCGCGGCCAGTGATGTCGACTTACCGCTACCGGTCCCCCCGACCATCAGCACCAGCCCGCGTTTGGACATGACCACATCCTTGAGCACCTCGGGCAGGTTCAGTTTGTCGAAATCGGGGATCTCGGTTTCGATGGTTCGCAGCACCGCACCTGCACGGCCCTGCTGCACGAAGGCGTTGACGCGGAATCGACCGATCTGAGGCGGCGAGATGGCGAAATTGCATTCGTTGGTCTCCTCGAAATCCTTGACCTGGCGGTCGTTCATGATCGCGCGGACGATCATCGCTGAATTCTCGGGAGACAACGGCTTGTCCATCACCGGCGTCATCTGTCCATCGACCTTCATCGCAGGTGGGAAACCGGCGGTGATGAACAGATCCGATGCCCCTTTTTGCTTCATCAGGCGCAGCAGTTCCTGCATCAGTTTCGCGGCTTGATCGCGTTCCATCGGTGGCTCCGGTGGTTTGAAGGGCAGCGCCCGTCGATTACATGAAATCTTCTTTTTTCACGGCGCGGCGGCGGGCTTCCTGCTTGGACACCTTGCCCTCACGCACCAGAATCTTGAGCGACTGGTCCAGGGTAATCATGCCGTCGCGAGCGCCCGTCTGAATCGCCGAATACATCTGCGCGACCTTGTTCTCGCGGATGAGGTTTCGGATGGCCGGGTTGCCGATCATGATCTCGTGGGCCGCCACACGCCCCCCACCCTGCTTCTTCAGTAGTGTCTGCGAAATCACAGCCTTGAGGGACTCGGACAGCATGGCCCGGATCATGTCTTTTTCTGCCGCCGGAAACACATCAACCACACGGTCGATGGTCTTGGCCGCCGAACTGGTATGCAGGGTGCCGAACACCAAGTGGCCCGTCTCCGCCGCAGACAAGGCCAGCCGGATGGTTTCCAGGTCACGCATTTCGCCCACGAGGATGACATCCGGATCTTCGCGCAGCGCCGAGCGCAATGCCTCGTTGAAGCCCAGGGTGTCGCGATGTACCTCACGCTGGTTGATCAGGCATTTTTTCGGCTTGTGGACGAATTCGATGGGGTCTTCAATCGTGAGGATGTGACCGTACTCGCTCTCGTTCTTGTGATTGACCATCGCGGCCAACGTCGTGGACTTGCCGGACCCCGTGGGCCCCGTCACCAGCACCACACCACGCGGTTGGTCGGCGATATCCTTGAAAATGCCCGGCGCGTTGAGGTCTTCCAGCGACAGGATGTCAGACGGGATGGTGCGAAACACCGCGGCTGCACCGCGATGCGTATTGAATGCGTTGACACGAAAACGCGCCAGGTCGGGGATTTCGAAAGAAAAGTCGGTCTCCAGCAGCTCGTCGTAATCCTTGCGCTGCTTGTCGTTCATGATGTCGTAGATCATCTCGTGCACTTGCTTATGCTCGAGCGCTGGCAGATTGATCCGTTTAACGTCACCATCCACGCGAATCATGGGCTCCATGCCCGCAGACAAGTGCAGATCGGACGATCCCTGCTTGACCCCAAAAGCCAGTAGCTGCGCAATATCCATCGGTGCTCCCCGCGCCTGATGTCAGAATGAATTGGACTCAAAGTATCGACATCGCATGACCCCGGCAACCAAGTCATTTGATGTGCTCGCAGCGTATCGACAGATATGTGAAAGAGTCGCGAAGGCCGAGCACGCCGCCGGCCGAGATCCCGGCAGCGTGACGCTGGTCGGTGCAGCCAAGGCCCAGCCGATCGAAGGCCTGCGCCAGCTCATCGATGCCGGGCTGGCCCATGTCGGCGAAAACTACTGGCAGGATGCGGCGGCGCACCTGCCAGTCGATCCGGCTCATCGGGTCGCCTGGCATTTCATCGGCCCCATCCAGTCCAACAAAACCGCCGCCATCGCCCAGCACTTCGACTGGGTTCAGAGCCTGGACCGCGAAAAAATCGCCCAGCGCCTCAGTGATCAACGGCCGGCCGGTCGACCCGCTCTGAACGTTCTGCTGCAGGTCAATATCAGTCAAGAAGACAGCAAATCAGGCCTCAGGCCAGACCGTGTTAGCGCGTTTGCAACGCAAGTGCTGGACAAGCCCGGATTGCGATTACGCGGCCTAATGGCCATACCCGCACCCGGAGACAGCGATGCGTATCCGGCGATGGCAGCACTGATGAACCAGCTGCGTGCGTTGACTCCCGGGGTCGATACACTATCGCTAGGCATGAGCGCGGACCTCGAAACCGCCATCGCGGCTGGCGCCACCATGGTCCGCATCGGCACCGCCCTGTTTGGCCCCCGTCCACAACCGAGTTCGACATGAATCAAGACGACATGAAACGCGCCGTCGCGCGCGCCGCCCTGGATGAAATCGTGCCCGGCGCCATCCTGGGCGTGGGCACCGGCTCGACTGTGAACTTTCTCATCGAATTGCTCGCCGAACGCCGTGACGACATCCCCGGCGCGGTCTCATCCTCCGAAGCCAGCACCGAACGGCTCAATGCCATCGGCATCCCCGTACTCGAACTCAACGCCGTAGAGCACATCCCGGTCTACATCGACGGCGCAGACGAAGTCACACCCCAGGGCTGTATGACCAAAGGCGGCGGTGGGGCGCTGACCCGGGAGAAGATCATCGCGTCAGCCAGTGACCGGTTCGTCTGCATCGTGGACCAATCCAAGCTGGTCGACCGGCTCGGTGCCTTCCCCCTACCCGTTGAAATCATTCCCATGGCTGAAGCACTGATCACGCGCTCGCTGCGCAAGCGCGGCGGCCGCCCCACAACCCGCAAAGATTTCCTGACCGACAACGGCAACCGGATCATCGACACCCAAGGCCTCACCATCAAAGACCCGGTCGCCTTCGAACAAACCCTGACGGCTGAACCTGGCGTCGTCACCTGCGGCACCTTTGCACTGACACCTGCGCACCGGATTTTGGTGGCGACACCGGATGGCACACAGACGATCGATTGCTGACAGAAATTGTCAGTCGCTGACGCATCGCGCAGGACTGCGACGGAGGGCATGCCTCTAACTCTTTGATTTTATGACCGTCGCCCCTCCCCCCAGCATGGCACCGTCCCTGCGTGCACGGAGATAGGCGGCTTGATGCCGCTGTGCATCAATACTTTCCTTGGGAGAAATCACCAATGCAGAAGAAACAGCAAGGCTTCACGCTGATCGAACTGATGATCGTCGTGGCGATCATCGGCATCCTCGCCGCCATCGCCATTCCGGCCTACCAGGACTACACCATCCGCGCGAAAGTGAGCGAGGTCATGGGCTTGGCGGGCAACGCAAAGACCAATATCGGCGAGTACTTCATCTCAACGGGCAACATGCCGTCCAGCACCACCATCGCTGGCGTCAACACCAGCACGGCCCAGAGTGACTACGTATCGGCGATTGCGTTCGCAACGAACGGTACCGGCGCCACGATGACGTATACGCTGGCCAACCTGGGTGGCGATGCGAACGGCGACACGCTGATCATGCAGTATTCAGGCACATCCAACGGCCTGACCATGGACTGCACCGGCGGAACGCTTGACCAGAAGTACCGCCCTGCCAACTGCCGTAGCTAAGTTACTCAGCTAACTGCAAACCCTCGGCGGCGTCAGCTGCCGAGGGTTTTTTTATTCAGGCCTCAATGAACTTGAACAGTAAGCACGCAACTCAGGCACTGCTGAGCGGACTACTGCTCGCGATTCTGGTCGCGACCACAGCTGCCTACTCACCTGCATTGCCAGGCCCCTTCCTTCTCGATGACTTCCACAACATCGGGACGATGCAAGGTGGCATAGAAACCGCTGAAGACCTTAGAGAACACCTCTTCGTACCCGTTGCGGGTGCCACCAACCGACCCATCGCAAGGGCCAGCCTGCTCGTCGATGACAACGCGTGGCCCAGCACCGCGACCCAGTTTAAATGGACCAATCTAATGCTCCATTTGCTTTGCGGGGTGCTCGTCTTTGCTGTTTTTCGAAGAATTTTCGAACACTTCGGCCGATCGGAATCGCGTGCGGCCTGGCTCGCGCTCTCTCTGGCGTCAATCTGGCTGCTGCACCCGTTCAACCTCTCTACTACGATGTATGTCATCCAGCGGATGACCCAGCTGTCCGCCCTATTCACGCTCTGCGGTCTGCTGGCCTATCTTTACCTCCGACCCGCGAGCGCGCATTCCTCTTGGAAGCGCACAGCCCTACTTGCGTTCTCGACCGGCGCATTCGTACTGCTGGCCACGTTCAGCAAAGAAAATGGGATTCTGTTAGTCGTTTTGCTGGCCGTTCTTGAGCTGACGCTGTTCTCCGGTGCCAAACGAGGCTCGACCAGCTTCAGGGCATGGCGATGGTTGTTCATCTTTCTGCCGGCGGCCCTGCTGGTCTTGTATGTGGCTTATCTGCCGAACTGGGTGGATGGCTACAAGCACCGAGCGTTCAGCCTCCAGGAACGACTGCTAACGCAACCGGTGATTCTGCTTGAGTACCTTTATCGGATCCTGTCGTTTAGAACCTTCGGAATAGGCGTCTTCCAGGATGACCAAGTTATCCGGACGTCCCTGCTAGACCCAGCTGTGACGTTTAGCCTGATCACTTGGACCCTGTTGATCGGTGTGGCCTGGCGGATTAGAGCGCAGCAACCGATCATCCTGTTCGCGGCGCTCTGGTTCTTCGGCGGGCACTTGCTCGAATCAACAACGATCCCCCTGGAACTGTACTTCGATCATCGAAATTATCTGCCCATGCTCGGACCGTTGGCAGCTGCGGTATTCGGCATCGACGCATTAATCACCAAGGGAACAGACCACCCGCGCGCCCTATCCGCAGCCGCATTGTCCGGTCTATCCCTGTTCGCAGGCGCCCAGCTCTATCTGCTGGCCAAGCCTTGGGGCAAGGCTGATGAATTGGTGCTGCTCATGGCTACGGAGCACCCGGATTCTCCACGCGCGACACGTAGCCTCGTTCGTTGGATGGAACACTTCTTCCAGCGCGAACAAGCACTGGACATACTGGATAGCGAGTTCGACACGCCACCCCCCCGCGATGTGAGTCTCGCAATGATGTCGGTGGATATCACGTGCAAGGCTGGACTGCCCCATCGATACGATCTAGGGACGCTTGCCTTATCCCCTGAGAACCTGGCACTAACTGACGGTGTCGGGCCGACAGCGACCCAGCTGATAGCATCCATTCGGTCCATACCCTGCCCTGAGCTGCTGCCCGGCTTGTACGATCTCCTGGAAGCCAGCCCGAGCATGACACCGCGCCTGTCCAGTCCCGGCAAGCGAAATGCCAAGCTGCTGAGACTCAATGCACGAGAATTGTTGAGGAGTGGTGAGCTGGAACGCGCCCGGGACAACCTGCACCGGGCCTACGAACTCCACCCATCGGCAGGTACAGCATTTGCCCTAACTGAATTCTGGCTCACAGTCGGACACATTCCATCCGCGCTCGCATGGCTTGAGCGCACGGAGGAGCTTGAGCTCAAGCACCGAAATCCACTGCGGCCCAACCTCTCCAGAACGTTTGCCGAGAAAAGAGCACTACTCGAGAACGTAAATGCACAATTTAAGACAGCGAATCCAGACGCCGTAGCACCAGAGAGCCAACCCAGTGAGTGAAAGAGAGCGCCCGACAACCGAAAAGTGGTCTACTAGCGACATCAGTTGCATCATCCCCGCCAAGAATGAAGCCGCAACCATCGGGGCTGTGGTCAAAGCAGCTCTCGCGTTGGGCGTCGCAGAGGTGATCGTCGTGGACGACGGCTCCACGGACCAGACGGCGGCACTTGCCGATGAAGCAGGTGCCACTGTCGTGAGCCACGCCTATTCCAAGGGCAACGGTGCCGCGATCAAATCGGGCGCCCGGCATGCGAAAAGCAATCTGCTCGCCATGCTGGATGGCGACGGCCAACATGACCCTCAAGCCCTGAGCGCGCTTTTGGACCGGGTCAATGAAGGCTACGACCTTGTTGTAGGTGCTCGACGCCGTAGCGGTCAGGCAAGCGGGATGCGCCATCTGGGCAACGCCGTGTACAACCGCCTCGCCTCCTGGATTGTGGGACAGCCAGTACTCGACCTCACCTCGGGATTTCGACTGGTGAAACGTCAGATGTTTCTGGAAGTTTTGGCGCTGTTGCCCAACGGGTTTTCTTATCCAACCACTTCAACCATGGCGTTTTATCGCAGCGGCTATAGCGTGGCGTTCAATGAAATTGATGTCGCGCGTCGCCGAGATGAGAGCGGCAGCCACATCAATATCTGGAAGGACGGGGGGCGTTTTCTTCTGATTATCTTCCGTATCGCCGTACTCTACTCACCGCTCAAAGTTTTCTTTCCAGCAGCCATGTCGTTCTTCGCCGGTGGTGTCTCATATTATTTTTACACCTTCCTGACGGACGGCCGTTTTACAAATTTTGGCGCCCTGCTCCTGACTACATCCGTGGTGATTTTCCTGATCGGGCTTGTCTCCGAGCAGATCACCACATTGACTTACCTGTCGTCCAAACGCAGCGACGGCGACTGCGGATAAATCAGACATGAAGGCATTGGTTCGCACGCTACGCCGGCTGAGCCAGCTGATTCGGCGCGAAGTAACGAGTGCTGATACCGCGCTCATTACCCTCGTCGAACGCAGAATCAGCGAAGACATTGCACAGCGATGTGTGCGCGACGGCGCCGTAGTCTTCGAAGACCAATGGCTGGCACGACGACACTGTGCTGAACGTCTTCGCTCCAATCCGGCCGACGGACTGAACCTTGAATTCGGAGTATTCCGGGGGCGGTCCATCAACTTTTTTGCTGAGCAGCTTCCGAGCCAGACCTTTCACGGCTTTGACAGTTTCGAGGGCCTGCCTAGCGGAAATGGCTTCTGGGCACGGTATTTCTCAAAAGGTCGTTTTGATCTGGGCGGCCGGCTACCGCCAACGCAAGCAAACGTCACGCTCCATGCCGGCTGGATTGAGGAGACTTTGCCCGCCATGCTCAAAACTGTGCCGGATGAGCCAGTGCGTTTCGCGCATATCGACACCGACATTTACGAATCAGCACGACAGATATTAGAACTGATCGAACCGCGCCTGCGGCCGGGAAGCATTCTGCTATTCGACGAATATTGCAATTACCCCGGATTCACGAGCGAAGAGTACCGTGCATTCCAGGAATTTGTAGCCACAGCTGGGGTCGAGTACCGAATCATCTGCGCTGCGATGAACGAACGTCGATTCGGGGCACTCGGCAAGGTAGCGATGGAAATACTGAGCATTAATCACTAGCCGAGAATACGCTGTCGCATCCGCGCTTCGCCTCGATTGCAGGCGATCAGCACCGGTATGCATAGACAGAGGCTACCGCCTGCATGCGCCCAGGCCGCACCCGCTTCGACCCGATCCGGCAGTAGCAAGAGAAGCACCACATAAGTGCCCACGCTCAACAGATTCAGCATACCAAGTCGCCCAACACGATCTGCGTGCACGAAGTATTTCGCGTGCAAGAGATAAGCGAAGTGGAGCCAGTGTGAAACCAGCAGAATCGGCAAATAGACCATACCCCCACCGTACTCTGCCCCGGTCAGGTACCGATAAATCAGCGTGCCTGCTACGTAGGTCAGAGTCGCTGCGGCAATCGCCGCCAGCAGTAGCCAACGTCTTAGGTCGCGCACCTTAGTGCAGTTCCCACTCTGATAGAGCCCGAGGGACTTGGGCGTAAAGTGATTGTTCAGCGCGGTTGTAACGACAAGAACGCCAGAAGACAGTGCGAACGCCACCGTGTAGACGCCCAGTTCTGTTACACCAATGACATAGGCCAGTAGGATTCGGTCAAGACCCAAGCGAATCCACTGGGCAACCACCTGCGGGGTGCTGCGCAAGGAGAAGGAAATGATCCGCCGGAATGTCGTGGCGCTCCATTGCCCCCGTCGAGGCCACCTGGCCCCGAGATGGCGCAGTGCAATAACCGCCGTGATACCCAGCGCCAGAACATAGCCAACGGTTCGCCCAACTAACGGCTCGACACCAAGTCCAATCAATGCGAACGCAGCAACAAGAAGCAGGACGCTGCGAGCGACCTCCACCAAACCGAACCTTCGAATCTCTTCACGCGCCAGAGATGCTTTCTGCGCGAGCTCCACTAAAGCCGAAAAAAGCGCCCCGACCAGGACGAACACCGATGCCTGCAGTGAAAAGCCAAACTGCAAAAGAAATCCAGGGAGCAAGACCTGAAGAACCGACCCGACCCCAATCCACACCAGCATCACGAAACTTGCAACATGAGCCAAAAACGCCGCATAGGCTATCGCCGAGAGGTGAGCTCGTTCGCGCATGACCAGAGTGTTGGCACCAAACCCAATCGAACCGGCAATCACAAGCAGCGCTGAGATGAATACGGTGGCCGCCCCCATCTCCGATGCTGACAGCACTAACGCGAACAACGGGATTGAAATAACTGACAGCCCCTTGCCCAGCCCAGCAATTAGGAGCAAGAGAACCACCTGTTTCACATGCACACACCCAATTTTGCCGGGAATCCTGAGCATGCAGACGCAGACCTCATGTCACTTCGCCCCGCCGCTGTGGAGAGTGGCGGTTCGCCGGTTGGCCGGCCGAGTCCTGACGAATGCGGGCTGCGCCGCCGGACCCAACTGTCGCACTCGCTTACGAAGCCATGGACGCAGCAGCCGGAGCAGAAATCCCGCGACCATGCCGGCGCCGCTAACCGCATCAGCGTATTTGTGAACGGGAAGACGATGTGCATGGAGACGAACAACGCGTCGAACCTGGCCAGGCCGGACCTGCTGCGCCATGTGAAAGCAGTCGGAATCAAAAATGATCATGTCACCGGGCATTCCGGTAAATTTGTACTGTTGTTGCACTAACGCAGGCGGCACATCGTTGCTTAGCGCACCGAGCTGCCCCCCTAACAGGACATGACGGTCCGCCAACGCACGCCCCCAGAGATGGGTGCCAGGCGACACCAACAGCCCGCCATCACCCTCCCCGACTGCAGACGCAAGAACGTAGAGTTTGAGACTGTGCTGCCGATCAAAATGCCACGGGAGCAGGACATCTGGAGAAGCCTCGTCTGAGGTCAGGAAAACAGATGAGGGGCACCTAACGGGCTCCCCTAGGTAAAGCCGGCACACTTCGGAGAACAATTCGATTTGTGACGCCAACTGGTTATAGACCTGCTCGTCTTCTAGCAGACCCAGGTCATGCACCCGCAACACCTGCCCAGTCGGGTTGGCGGGATGCGGGTGGTACTGAAGTTGATGCGGCCCGAGCGACCCTGCCCGTGCGACCAGGCGTTGAATCAGCGCGTCGAACCGTGCCGCACAATCTCCTATGGCATCAGGCCGCCTGAGCACAGCTACGCCTGATGATCTCAGACACGAAACCACCGTGGCGGCTTCGGGTTCAACCGTGTAGTCATCCGGCGCGCATTCAACCACGCCGGTCATGCCAAAGATCCCATTACAGATTTGCAGACGTCCGCCGTAGAGAGTGACATCACTAAACCCTGAACACCCGTCTCCACCTACGAACGAAACGCTCACGAAAGCCTGTCGGCAAGCCCTCACCCCATTCACGTAGTCGATAGCAGCGAAAAAGCGAATCAGGCTCCAACCAGTCGCAGCCAGGAAGCTCGGCAGGCCATAGATCAGCGTCAGCGTGAATCGCGGGCCAGGCCTTCTCAGCCCAAAAGTTGCGTGTCGCCATCTCAGCGAAGCGATCCCCGCAATGAATCGCATCAATGTACCAGTCACGCGGCCCTGTCTGTCCCCAGTCGCCCATAACGAAAGGATCAAGTGCCCGGAGGCGCGTGTTTCTGCAAGCGTGCTTCACGTAATCGTTAAACGTTCTATGTAGCTCAGTTTGCTGGCGCCGCAATGAGGCAGGCGGCAGTAAAAGGTCGATCCCCCGGTCGTGGTCGTTGGCCAGTGAGGACAGCAGGTCAACCAACTGCCTAGCCTCACTCATCAGCGTGGCCTCTACACGAGCTGGAGTGTGACCCACACGTTCAAGGTGCCACCCGCGACCCAACAGGTATCTGCAAACCGCTTCGCCAAACGACACCACCGGCTGGGCTGTGACTGGACAGCAGCAGATGGCTCTCTCAACACGCCTGCGAGTGGAGATGGCATTAGCTTCGGAAAGGAAATTTAGTTGTTTCCCCGGACCGAGGAAGATTGGAATAACGGCCGCGTGAGTCGCAAATGCCCTGACATGCGAGTCACCCAGCATGATGACCCGACCTTCCAGAGCGCTCTCGACCTCGCTTGAGAGGACACTCGCTGTCATTCTGGAACGGAGAAGTCTCTCAACGCCTCAAGCACACGCTGGATGATCTGCACCTGTCGAGCACAGTCCGCGACTGTTGCAGTCGTCATGGGCAACCGCTCATAGCGCAAACCATACCCGGCCACTTCCAGTGCCAGTTTATGTGCAACGTGCCACCCGAGAGGCCCCACGACCTCGTCAAAATACGGGCGCTCGATGTTCTGCAAATAACGCTGCACTGTCGGTGTGTCTTGCCCGATTATCGCTTCGTAGATTGATGCGGCGGGCCTTGAGTCCAACATTAGCGACCCATTCAGCCAACTCCGAAGCCGTCCCGTTTCTGCCAGTTCAGCAGCCCGTCGTTTGCCCCCACCCGCAATAACAATATTGTGCGTCTCACCGTAGCGTGCCAACAGGCTACGTGCGAGCGCGTCGTCCTTGGAATCCTCCTTCATCCCGACGACCCCTGGCAGGCCAAGCGCCTGGTCGAGCAAGCGCCCCGGCCAGTCCACGAGGCTGCCGTCGAATCCGCTGACCAGTTTCATCTGATGAATAAAACACGGCAGACCCGCGCGAATTGGCGCCTCCAGATACGACAGCACAGGCGCATCCTCACCGAAGTAACGCTCTGGAAATAGCACGGAAATCGCGTCCGGCTGATAGTCACGCGCGGCTCGCTCGCAGAATCGCTCAAGATCGGCCTGTCGTTGGCCAATCGGATGCCCTACGATCGCAGGAATGCCTTTGCTCCGCGCTGCCTCGCAGGTCAGCCGGTTCACGGAGTGGATCTCATCCACGGACAATTGCAGATAGCGGGTGTTGAATGCCATGGCGTACAGGCAGGCAACGCCGGCATTAGGAACGATTCGGTCGAGATACCCCTCAAGCGCCGCCCAGTCGATGGCTTCGTCCGCACGAAAGAACATCGGGATCGAGAATGCAATGCCATGAAGTCGATTCATCGCATGCGCTCCAGCACCAGCTCCGCCATAGTGAAATCCAGATCAGTATCGACGTCCAAACTTTCCTCGACGCTCATTAGAAACGGCCTAGCACCGCTATAGAACGTGCCTGCCTGCAAGAATTCGTCAATTCGTTGGAAATAGATTGCTCCATTCGGCCGGTAGAGCGTCTCAATGTCCTGTGAACGGGTCTGCCCAGTCACCATGGGACTGGCATCACCGAAGACAGGCTCCCAATCACCGCCCCGCGCCACCCTGAATGCGAACTGAATGGGGAACTCGTAGGGCATAGCGGAAAACAATGCTTGCCCGGACGCCTGCCATTGCGCCAGTGCACGACGCATGACTGCTTGCGTCCGCAAAGGCGCAGTCGGCAAACACACACCGAACCAATCACCGGGGAATAGTTCTGGTGAAGCAGACAGCAATCGATGAATTTCATCCGTCACCTTGGATGTGTCACCCGCAGTGGCTGCAGGGCGAAGCACGGTCGTCACATGGTTCCCGAAGGTCGAGTTGACGAGATCAAGATAGTCTTGAGAGTCCGTCGTGAAGATCACGTGCTCCACTGCGTCGTGCCCAAGGCAGGCTCGCAATGTATGGAAAACGAGCGGTTCACCAGCCAACGGCCGGACATTCTTCCCTTCCAGGCGCTTGGACCCGCTTCGAGCGGGAACAACGACACTAAGCTTGTGCACTGAAAGCCTCCGTCAATCGATCCAGCGCGATCCCAAATCCTTCCATATCGTTCATGTGGCCATTCCAAACTTCGGCGATCCAGGGCCGCTGCCCTCCGGACAGCCCGAGCGCTGTGTTCACCCTACGCATGTCAATTTGTCCGTCGCCGATCTGCAACCCCTCACCGTTCGGCGGCCTCGCATCCGCGACATGACAGTATCCGACCACATCCGCAATCTGGTCGAGATCATCGTAGAAATCTCGATGAAGGTAATCGCAGGCTAGGTACGAGTGGCTGAGGTCCAGACAGAATTCCACGCGACCATGACTCTGAATCGCCATTAGATCATCTGGCGAAACAAACAACCGATGTCGCCCCTGGCCACCAAAATGCCATGGGAAAGGAGGCATCGTCTGCGGCAGCATATGAACACCTGCATCCCATAACCTGTTGCGTGCAGCAACGACCCGGTCAAAAGCTTCCACACGATTGAGCGGTGGCACATGGCCAGAAGCCTGACTACGCCCAACGGCTCCTCCAACGTTGACGATCAGATACGGTCGCTGATCACTTCGGGCGGCCTCCGCTACACGCAGGCACCATGTCACGGTCTCAAGTAGCAGGTGCTCTGATCGGGCACGCACCTCCGGATCGTCTGACACCAGATCCAACACAAACTCATGAGCGAACTGTTCAGGTGCGTGGAATGCGACGTCGCGGCCACGGAGTACTTGCGCAACTTGAGCTGCCGGCTCCTCGAGGTCTGTTGCGAACAGGTGATACTCCACAAATGCAGGAGCAAAACGGTCCTGCACCGCTACGGCGTCTCGCTGCCGGACGGGCAGACCGAAGCGACCTAGAAATTCCGGACGCATACCCCGCCCTGCCGCCAAGCCACTGAAATCAGCCGCCATCAGAGGAGCGTGACGGGCTCGATCCCGGGTCAACGGCCGACCGGATAAGTCCCTCTCCCACTCGAGCGGCGAAAGGCCCACACGCGGCGAACGCACGATCACATCTCCAGGCTGGACCAGCTCGCCCGCACGCTTGTCGCACGCTAAATAAATCCCTTTTTCCAACGCCACGGCATTGAGCACCTCCCCCTGAGAGACCCTGCGCGTGAGACCGCTATCCCCCTGAAGAGCTTCGGCGGCATCGCTCAGTTGAGCACATAATTGTGCGAGCTCCTGTGGCAGCAATGAAGCCGAGTGGTCCATCCCCTCTTGAGATCGATCGAGCGTGAGATGCTTCTCGATGACCACGCAGCCACGGCTCGCTGCGATCAACGGTATATGAGTACCGCGCTCGTGCCCGGAGTAGCCGACCAATCCACTAGGAGAGAGACGGCGCAGGGTATCCACGAAGTCCAATTGGACATCAGAGAAGGCCGTTGGGTAAGTTGAGTTGGTATGAAGAAACGTGCAGTCGACGTAGGCACGGCGTAACAGACCGGCAACGTATTCAATATCACTGACCGTGTTCATGCCTGTGGACATCAACACGGGCATATCGGCATCGATGAGCTTGCGGTGCAGGCTGAGATTCGAAAAATCAGCCGATGCAATCTTGAGCCCGTCGGGCTCATAATCGAGCAGCCATTCCAAACTGGGTTCGTCAAACGGGGTACAGATAGCGGCCAAGCCGAGCTGACGTGCGTAGTCCATCAACCCCGAGAGCTGCTCATGCGACAGGTTGAATCGAGCAAGCTGCCGAATTGTGTATGCCGTCGCGTAGTCCGTCTCGCGAAGGTAGGCCTCGTCAAGCGACACGTAGAGTTCAGACAAACTACGCGCCTGGAACTTGACTGCATCCGCACCTGCAGCGGCCGCAGCATCGACGAGTTGGCGTGCCGTATCAGGTGAACCGTTGTGATTGTTCCCGATTTCGGCAATCACCAGGGGCTTTCCACCCGGGACATATCGTTTGCCCGCGATCTCTAAACCGCTTTCACGTGTGCGTTCGAACACGCGTCGACAACGTCCGTGGTGATCCAGAACGGGAATCACATTACCTAGTTGCTTGTCGAACTTGGCTAGGTGCTGAGCATAATCGTCTCCGATGTGAAGACGTTCGAAGGAAGCATTCCACCGGATAGTGGCATCCGCGGGGACATCAGCAGCGACTGCGCGAATCAGATCGCCACGACTGAAACTGCCGACACAGGCACCCGCCTCGTTGACTGCGAATACTGTATTAACTTGGCCATCTGCAAATCGGGTTGCAGCGGCTCGAACGGTCGCCGCCTGCTCGAGCATGAACCGCGCCGGACGAGTTCTCAGACACCAAGTCTGCCGGGGCAGATCGCTTATGGTCATACCTGAACTCCTGCGGCCTGTTGGGTGCGCATTGCCTGCTGCCAGCTCATAAGCACGGAGCGAATACCTGCCTCCGAATCAGCGTAAAAACAACGTGACCCGTCTATGTAGTCTGCTAGGCCATTTTTTGCGTTCGGGTGCGTAAACAGGCAGTAGCTTCCCAATCGAAGCGCCTCGACCCCCACAGTGGAAAACCCCGTGATACACAGCGAACTGCGAGCGAGCGCAGCCTCAATGGCCGCATCCCCCGGCAGCTGTATTACAAACGTGCCCGAAAAGGACGCTTGCGCGAAGGTGCTTCGAATTGCCTCTAAAGCAACAGAATCGCGCGGGTGCGGCCGTATGATGACCTCAGTCGCTGCGTCCAGGCACTCCAGCGCTGCGATCAGACCCATGTTGAAAGTCATCGGCCATTCCTGAAGGGCAACGAGAATGCGTCTGGATGCGCCGGCCACGTCCCGGTCCCTATCAGTCCCGATCACCTGCTCCAGCCAGAGATTGCCTATGACCTGGCACCGGAACCCGGCATTTGGATAGTTCGACATCCAGCGCATTGCACGGCGGCCGGCCACGTCGTCCCATACATGAAACGCTCTTGGAAGGGTCGCCGCCTTACCCAGATTGGCCGGCACCTGCCCCAATGCATACATCGGATGGTCGTCATTCTGAATCCCGTGCTGGTACTCGACGGTACGACAGCCAATCCGCCGCGCGACTGCAGTGACCGCCATCGCATCCAGGGTGTAGTAGACAATAGTCACTACCTGACAGTGAGGCTCTAGTCGCAGGAGACGCGAGTAAATTCGGATCAGCCATTTGGAACGATCCAAATGGCGCTGAAGCCGGCGGGAGAACCGCTTTTTGCTCACGCGGTCTGGGCGCGCATTGAGTTGTTCAAGCGCATGCACCACTAACTCGGCGGGTGCCTTCGAAGTCCGGCTGAACACCCCTATAAGGCGCTGCAGGATCCAGACGACCAAACTGATATTGACAACCCTCTCGCCACTTGGACCCCGATACGATGCGGGCCCCACTCCAGTTTCAAAAACCATCACCTGATTGGATCTAAGTAGCAATGCTGACACCACGCTATCGGCGTGCTTGCTGACTCCCCGGGTGCGAACAGGTTGCCCGACACGATGAGAAGCCGGCACCACGACCAGGTGAGCGGGACTGGCACCCCACATTCGCACTAGATTGGGCAACAAGAAAATTAGCTGCTCTAGCCCAAATCGACAGGCCGTCATGACGGGCAATCTTTTTTGTTCTCCCTTGCGCCGCAACGACTCGAATAGAAAGAGCCTGACCACTAATTGGAAGTCAGGGTCACGGTACCCGCGCTCTGCGACGGCCTGCAGCACTTCATCGATTACTCTGCGCAACTTGGCGGCTGAAATGAGGCCACTGCCGCTCTGGTTGGTATCTGTCACAACGTCTCGGCGGTGAGAGCGCCATAGATCGTTTCTGTTACATCGCAGCTGTTTTCAAGCAGGCGCGCATGTCGATCCCGGACGTCGCTGAGCGGAGCATCCAACATGCGGCTAATTCCCTGACAAACGGCCTTCGGCTCAGTTGAACGCAATACCGTAACAAGTCCGTATTGATCCTGGAGGTCTTCCAGATAGCCACGCGATGTCTCCGCTGCATACAGAGCCGGTACTCCAAGTACTGCGCTCTCGGAAACCAACGTTGCGCTTTCGCCTATACACGCGCGACAAAACGCCAGCAGATGATGTAGGTGTTCCGGAGGTCCTTGGTACACGTAGCGTGCCAAGTCTGGAGGTAGGGGCGTTTCTGTAGAAATGACGACCCGGCCAAGTTCTTCAAGCTTATGGACCACCGCTCGTAGCGTGGTTTCGGACCAGCCTTTCTCACCGAGATCATGGTTGGCTTGCCAAGATACAACTCGAACCAGAAACGTATCCCCAAAAGGAGCTAAACCGCAGTGCAGCAACGCCAGCTCACGATTGGGTACGAAATATTTCGGACGCAGGTAGGCCAGCTCATGATACCCCGGGTAACGCACGGTTCTACGATTCGGCGTCCACCCCTTGTAGCAATCAGGCACATACAGGCGGGTGGCGACTGGATAGGTCAGTGCGTTCTGCAAGGTCGCGTTTTCGGTGTCGTAGAACACCACGGACGGTCGGCGGCACAAGACGCCCGCATGCGCAGCAAAAATGCCTCCTACACCCGTCAGTACGTCGGGCCGTTCAGCGTGGACTAGCCCCACAAGGTTCCGCAAACGAGAGACGTACTCCCGACCCATTCCCTGGGGTCGCCCGTCGTTCTGTCGCGAAAGACACCGATGCTCCACGCCCAAGGCATCGAGTAGGTCGACTGCGCATTCTTTTGCCCGACTGCTGACCACGACTTCATGGCCTGCTTCGATCAAACACTTCCAAGCATTCTTATAAAAGTGAACATGTGCCGGATGTCCGATGTCAGCAAGAACCTTCATCGAATCCCTCGGCTGCCAGCCTGAGGATCACGACACCTAGAGCCGCTCGACATGCAGCCCCCCTTCGGCGACATTCGGAAGTAAGCCCGGTAAATCTAAAACGACTCCGCCGGGTAATAGCCAAGCTTCCAAGCTCGGCGTGTCGATCTCACTGAAATCACGATGACCAACGGCCACAAGCGTCCCGGCAACGTCAGTAAGGTCTTCAAGCCCAACGAGGGACACACCAAACTCCGAGGAAAGCTTTTGCGCATCCACCACCGGATCGACAACCAAGGGTTGAATACCGTACTCACTCAACTCTGAAAGAATGTCGAACACCCGAGAATTACGTGTATCCGGACAGTCCGCCTTGAAGGCTATTCCCAAGACTGCGACGCGCGCGCCCTGGACCACAAAACCTGCTCGAATCAATTGCTTAACGAGTCTAGAAGCAACGTATTGACCAAACGTATCGTTGATGCGGCGGCCGGCGAGAATCACCTCAGGGTGATAACCGACCGTCTCCGCCTTGTACGTCAGATAATACGGATCAACGCCTATACAATGCCCCCCGACCAGCCCAGGCCTGAACGGTAAGAAATTCCACTTAGTGCCGGCTGTTTCTAGGACATCGAGCGTATCGATTCCCAGACGATGAAAAATAATCGCCAGCTCATTCATGAGCGCAATATTTAGATCCCGCTGGGTGTTCTCGATGACCTTGGCGGCCTCCGCAACCTTGATCGATTTGGCGCGATACACCCCCGCCTCCACGACTCGTTCGTAGAGGGCGGCCACCCGATCGAGCGTTTGTGGATCTTCCGCCGAAACCACCTTGACTGTCGTACGAAGTGAATGCTCCCGATCTCCGGGATTAATCCGCTCTGGCGAGTAGGCGAGTTTGAAATCTTCACCGCGTTTAAGGCCAGACGCCTGCTCGATCAGCGGAGCCAGCACTTCATCTGTAAGTCCGGGGTAGACCGTGGACTCCAGGACAACCACTGCGCCTTTCTTTAAATGCTGTCCCACACTGCTAGCCGCGCTTTTTAATGGCCCTAAATCGGGCTGTCGCGCGTCTGTAACCGGTGTGGGGACGGTAATGATCACGAAGTCTGCATCGCGCAGCAGCCCCGCGTCACCCGTAAACACGACATGCTGCGCGGCTTCAAACGCGTTTGAGGGTGATTCCCCGGTCGGATCCTGACCTGATTCGAGCGCCTTTATGCGCGCAACGTCGGTGTCAATACCAATGGTTCGCGTCAGCTGCCCAAACGCGAGCGCCAGCGGCAGCCCGACATAGCCTAGGCCGACAACAGCAATGGTTTCCAAACCAGCCTCCCCTGATGGGGACGCACTACACTGCGCCCCCAGAAACGACATCGGGCGCCGAAGCGCCCGATGTCATTATGCCTTGTTAACGCCTTGCTTAGGAGGCGTCTGTCTCGCCTTCTGATGCTCCGACGGGACGATCGACCAGTTCTACGTAGGCCATCGGCGCGTTGTCGCCGGGACGGAAACCGCACTTGAGAATGCGGATGTAGCCCCCCGGGCGCTCCTTGTAGCGCGGGCCGAGATCGGTGAACAGCTTGCCGACGGTCTTCTTGTCACGCAGGCGGTCGAAAGTGATCCGGCGGTTGTGCACGGAGTCTTCCTTGGCCCGCGTGATCAGCGGTTCAGCGAAACGACGCAGTTCCTTGGCCTTGGGCAAGGTGGTGCGAATCATTTCATGCTCGAACAGCGAGTTAGCCAGGTTCTGCATCATCGACTTGCGATGACCCTGCTCACGTCCGAAATTGGTTCCAGCGTTACGATGCCGCATGGCTCTCTATCTCCAGTCCCGGCCTACTAGGCCGACTCGCCGGCGCCCACTTTCGGGGGCGTCCAGCTGTCCAGTTCCATACCCAGACCCAGGCCGTGGCCTTCCAGCACTTCCTTGATCTCGTTCAGTGACTTCTTGCCGAGGTTCGGCGTCTTCATCAGTTCCGTCTCGGTGCGCTGCACCAGGTCACCAATAAAGTACACGTTCTCTGCCTTCAGGCAGTTCGCCGAGCGCACCGTCAGATCCAACTCATCAATCGGCTTCAGCAGCATCGGATTGATGACTTCCTGAGGCTCCTCGACCGCTGCGGCAGCTTCGGCATCCAGATCAACAAACACCGCCACCTGGTCACGCAGGATCTGCGCAGCCGTCTGCACGGCATCACCGGCATCAACACTGCCGTTGGTTTCGATATCCAGAATCAGCTTGTCCAGATCGGTTCGCTGCTCCACACGGGCACGTTCAACCGCGTAGCTGACGCGACGCACCGGAGAGAACGAGGCATCGAGACGAAGGCGACCGACACCGGACCCTTCTTCTTCACTGACCTTGGCTACGCTGGCAGCCGGCTGATAGCCACGACCGGACGCAATCTTGAGCACCATCGAAAGCTTACCGCCGGTGAGGTTCGCGATCACGTGATCCGGATTCACGATCTCGACATCGTGATCAATCGTGATGTCACCTGCGGTCACAACACCCTCGCCGTCCTTGGACAGACGAAGCTCGGCCGTTTCGCGTGCGTTCAATCGCACGGCAACGCCCTTGAGGTTCAGCAGGATGTCCATGACATCTTCCTGGACACCCTCGATGGTGGTGTACTCGTGCAGCACACCTTCGATTTCTGCTTCCACAATCGCCGCACCGGGGATTGAAGACAGCAAGATGCGGCGCAGCGCATTACCCAACGTGTGGCCGTAGCCACGCTCCAGCGGCTCGATCGCCACGCGGGCGCGCGTGTCAGAAACCTGATCGACGTCTACACGACGAGGTTTCAGCAAGTCTTTTGAGGGACCGGTCATAGGTAACGTACCTCACTAACCAACACAAAGCGGGCCCGAGGGCCCGACTATGGGGCGCGGCGCCATGACCTGACGCCGACACCAAGATGTATTACTTCGAGTAGAGCTCGACGACGAGATTCTCGTTGATGTCCGGCAGGATCTGATCACGATCAGGACGCGTCTTAAACGTACCGGTGAGCTTCTTTTCGTCAACTTCCATCCACTCGGGGAAACCGAGCTGAGAAGCGACTTCAAGCGCGGCCTGAATCCGCGTCTGCTTGCGTGCCTTCTCGCGAATTTCCACCACATCCCCAGGGCTCACCTGGAAAGAGGGAATATTCACGACCTGGCCGTTCACAACGATGCACTTGTGGTTGACCAGCTGACGCGCTTCGGCGCGGGTCGATCCAAAGCCCATGCGATACACGACGTTGTCCAGGCGGCATTCCAGCATCTGGAGCAACAGCAGGCCGGTCGAGCCCTTCTGGGACGCAGCCTTCTTGTAGTAGTTGCGGAACTGACGTTCCAGCACACCATACATGTGCTTGAGCTTCTGCTTCTCGTGCAACTGCAGCGCATAGTCCGACAGGCGCTGACGGCGGCTGCCGTGCATGCCAGGCGGCGTGTCAATGCGGCACTTGGTTTCAATCGAGCGACCGCGCCCCTTCAGGAACAAATCCGTTCCGGAACGACGCGACTGCTTGCACTTGGGTCCTGTGTACTTCGCCATGTCTTAAACCCGACGCTTCTTCGGAGGACGGCAGCCGTTATGCGGAATCGGCGTGACGTCTGCGATATTGGTGATGCGGAAGCCGACGTTGTTCAACGCCCGCACGGCCGACTCGCGACCCGGCCCAGGGCCCTTCACGCGAACTTCGAGGTTCTTGACCCCGTGTTCGGCGGCAGCGTTGCCCGCTTTTTCGGCGGCGATCTGCGCAGCGAACGGCGTGGACTTGCGAGAGCCCTTGAAGCCGCTGCCACCAGCGGTCGCCCAGGACAACGCATTGCCCTGGCGATCGGTGATCGTGATGATGGTGTTATTGAATGTTGCGTGGACGTGCGCAATGCCGTCTGCAATATTCTTTTTGACCCGCTTCCGCGGACGCGCTTGAGCCTTGGCCATGTCTGACTAACCTACTTACGAATCGGACGACGCGGGCCCTTACGGGTGCGTGCGTTGGTACGAGTGCGCTGACCATGAACCGGCAGGCCGCGACGATGGCGAATCCCGCGGTAGCAGCCCAGATCCATCAAGCGCTTGATGTTCATGCTGATTTCACGACGAAGATCACCTTCGACCGTGAACTTGGCTACGGCTGCACGCAGCCCGTCAATTTCCGGCTCGGCCAGCTCTTTGACTTTGACGTCCGGTGCCACACCGGCCTCGTCACAAATCGCCTTGGCGCGAGTCGGGCCGATGCCATAAATCGCCTGCAGTGCGATCACTGCATGCTTGTTGGCTGGTACGTTGACGCCTGCAATACGCGCCATGCTCTAACTCCTGTGAACTGCCTGCGCGGCCCGAAAAAGGCGCGCGAATTTACCGAAAAACTTGACTGATGACAAGGTGCAGCTGATTGGCGGCACCTTCCATCGATCAACCCTGACGCTGCTTATGCCGCGGGTCCGTGCAAATCACGCGCACGGTACCGTGCCGACGAATGATCTTGCAGTTGCGGCAGATCTTCTTAACAGACGCTCGAACTTTCATGCGTCGATCCTCTTGTTACCGTGTCACGCCGGCACCGCCCGGTGCCCGCAAATTCGCTTTCTTCATCAGTCCCTCGTACTGGTGGGACATCAGATGTGCTTGCAGCTGCGCCATGAAATCCATGACCACAACCACGATGATGAGCAGGCTGGTACCGCCAAAGTAGAACGGCACATTCCACTCAAGAATCAGGAACTCGGGCAGCAGACAGACCAGCGTGATGTACGCCGCCCCAGCCACCGTGAGTTTCGTCAACACGTTGTCTATGTAGCGGGCTGTTTGCGCCCCTGGACGCACGCCTGGAATAAACGCGCCCGACTTCTTCAGGTTGTCAGCGGTCTCGCGTGAGTCAAAGACCAGTGCCGTGTAGAAGAAGCAGAAGAACACGATCATCAACGCGTACAACAGCACATACAGCGGCTGACCAGGCGACAGCGCATTGGCGATGGACTGCAGGAAGCCGGGGCCCCCTTCGCCAAAGAACCGCACGATCGACGCTGGGAACAGGATGATCGACGATGCGAAGATCGGCGGAATCACACCACTCATATTCAGCTTCAAGGGCAGGTGCTGCGTCTGCGCTGCAAACATTTTGCGGCCTTGCTGCCGACGCGCATGGTGCACCGGAATCCGGCGCTGAGCGCGCTCAACAAACACCACGAACCACGTCACCCCAATCGCCAGAGCAAACAGCAGTACGACTTGCCAAGACGCCATCGAGCCTTCGCTGACCAGCTGAGCTGTTGCACCCAACGCCGTGGGTAAACCGGCAACGATGCTCGCAAAGATGATCATCGAAATACCGTTGCCAATCCCGCGCTCCGTTACCTGCTCGCCCAACCACATCAAGAAGATGGTGCCGGTGACCAAGGAAACCGCTGCCGTAAAGATAAACGGCATGCCCGGGTTGATCGCCACTCCGCTGTTCTGCAAGGCCACCGCCGCACCAATGGACTGGAACGTCGCCAGCCCCAAGGTGCCGTAGCGCGTGTACTGCGTGATTTTGCGTCGACCGGCCTCGCCTTCCTTCTTCAACTCTTTCAACGGCTCGTATACCGCGGTCATGAGCTGAATGATGATGCTCGCCGAGATGTACGGCATGATGCCGAGCGCGAACAGGCTGAGACGCTCCAGCGCGCCACCCGAAAACATGTTGAACATGTCCAGGATGGTTCCACGCTGAGCTTCAAAGAGCGCTGCGAGCTGCTGAGGATCGATACCAGGCACCGGAATAAACGATCCGATGCGGTAAACGATCAATGCTCCAAGCAGAAACAGCAGGCGACTGCGGACCTCTCCAAGCTTGGACAGGTCCGGCATCATGCCGCCGGCGGCTGGATTGGCACCTTGTCGAGCCATTATTCGCTTCCGACGCTACCGCCAGCTGCTTCGATCGCCTTCGCGGCACTTGCCGTCGTGCGAAGACCCACAATCTTCACGGCACGAGTGATCTCGCCCGATCCGATGATCTTGCAATCAATCGTGTTGCCATTGAGCAGGCCGGCCGCTTTCAGGCTGGCCAAATCGACCGTATCCAGACCGCTCTTGTCCAGCGTATCCAGACGCAGTTCGGCCACCAACGGAGAGGTCCGCGACCGGAAACCGCGCTTCGGCAGACGGCGCTGCAACGGCATCTGACCACCCTCGAAACCGGGCTTGGGCATGCCGCCACTACGAGACTTCTGACCCTTGATACCGCGGCCACAGGTCTTGCCGTTACCCGAGGAATGACCTCGACCAACGCGATTACGGAGTTTCTTCGACCCTTGGGCCGGCTTGAGATCGTTCAGCTGCATTTGCTTAGCCCTCAACCGCTTCTTCAACGCGAAGCAAGTAGTCGATCTTGCGAACCATGCCCATGTTTTCCGGCGTCGTGATGACGTCGACGGTCTGGTGCATGCGACGGAGTCCCAGGCCGCGTGCGCAGGCCTGGTGTGCCTTGAGACGCCCGCTCAGGCTTCTCACTAGGGTCACGCGGATAGTCTTTTCGCTGCTCATCAGGTGGTGCTCCGCTTACGCGCGAATCTCTTCGACGGCCTTGCCACGCTTGGCCGCGATGTATTCCGGGTCATGCATGTTGGTCAGGGCATTGACAGTGGCACGAACCAGGTTCACGGGGTTACGTGAGCCATAGCTCTTTGCCAGCACGTTCTGAACACCGGCCACTTCAAAGACGGCACGCATCGCACCGCCGGCGATGACACCCGTACCATCAGACGCCGGACGCATGATCACGCGCGTCGCGCCGTGGCGACCCTGAATTGGGTGCTGCAACGTGCCGGACGTCAGCGGGACAGACACCATGTTCTTGCGTGCCTGCTCCATAGCCTTCTGAATGGCGAGCGGCACTTCGCGTGCCTTGCCATAGCCAAAGCCCACGCGCCCATCGCCGTCGCCAACTACGGTCAATGCAGTAAAACCAAACTGCCGACCGCCCTTGACCACCTTGGCGACACGGTTAACCGTGACCAGCTTCTCGAGCAGATCACCCTGCCCGTTGTTGTTGTCGTTTCTTGCCATCTCAGTGCCCTAGAACTTGAGGCCGCCCTCGCGAGCGGCGTCGGCGAGCGCTTTGACCCGGCCGTGGTAGCGGAAGCCGGAACGATCAAAGGCAACGGTTTCGATACCGGCCGCCTTGGCACGTTCGGCCACGGTACGGCCAACCAGCGCCGCAGCTTCGATGTTGCCGCCGTGGCCATTGACGTCGTCGCGAACCGACTTGTCGATGGTCGAAGCGGATGCCAGCGTCTTGCCGCCTTCGGCTGCAATGATCTGAGCGTAGATGTGGCGCGGCGTGCGATGGACGCACAGGCGCGGCACGCGCAGCTCGGAGATCTTTGCGCGCGTCTTGCGGGCGCGGCGAATGCGTTTTGTCTTGTCGGCCATGGCTTACTTCTTCTTCGCTTCTTTCCGAAGGACCCGCTCATCCGAGTAACGCACGCCCTTGCCCTTGTAAGGCTCGGGCGGACGGAACGCGCGGATTTCAGCGGCCACTTGTCCAACGACCTGCTTGTTCGCACCCTTAACTACGATCTCCGTCTGGGACGGCGTTTCGATCGTGATGCCTTCCGGCACCGGGTAATCAATGGGATGCGAAAAGCCCAGGGCCAGGTTGAGCTTGTTGCCCTGCGCCTGTGCGCGGTAACCCACGCCGACGAGCTGCAGACGACGCTCAAACCCGGTGCTCACGCCCACAACCATGTTGTTGACGAGCGCACGCATGGTGCCGGACATCGACGTGTTCTGGGCAATGGATTCGTCGGACACTCGAACCAGCCCGTCTTCGACGGACAGCTCGATACCGGCGGGAACATCCATATCCAGCTGGCCGTTCTTGCCTTTCACCATGACGCGGCCATCTGCGAATTTGACTTCGACACCAGCCGGCAGAGTGATTGGATTCTTGGCTACGCGACTCATATCAGGCCACCGTGCAAAGCACTTCGCCACCCTGGCCGAGCTCACGCGCACGGCGATCGGAGATCACCCCAGCGGAGGTCGACACAATGGCAATACCCAGCCCACCCAGCACTTCCGGCAAGCTGTCCTTACCGCGGTAGATCCGCAGTGACGGCTTGCTGACACGCTGCAAATGCTCGATGACACCCTTGCCCTCGAAGTACTTGAGCGCGACAACCAGGGTCGGCTTTCCATCCACCTCGGTGCTATTGAAGTCGGCAATAAAGCCTTCTTCTTTCAACACTTCAGCGATCGCTTTTTTCACTTTCGACGCCGGCATGCGAACTTCCTTTTTCCGCGCGGCCTGGCCGTTGCGGATGCGGGTCAGCATGTCGGAGATCGGATCAGTCATGCTCATAGCAACACCGATATCCCGTTTACCAACTAGACTTGACGAGTCCGGGGACTTCGCCGTTCATTGCTGCCTGACGCAGCTTGTTCCGAGCAAGACCGAACTTGCGGTAATAACCGCGCGGCCGTCCCGTGACATTGCAACGATTCCGCATGCGCACGGGGCTCGCGTCGCGAGGGAGTGCCTGCAATGCCTGCACAGCGGCATACCGCTCCTCGAAACTGGTCTCTGGATCACTGATCTTGGCCTTGAGTGCGGCCCGCTTCTCAGCGTACTTCTCGACCAGTTTTGCGCGCTTGACTTCACGCGCGATCATGCTCTTCTTCGCCATAAGGTCCTAACCGTCCTTAATTGCGGAATGGGAACTCGAACGCATCGAGCAGCGCTCGACCTTCTTCATCGTTCCGAGCCGTTGTCGTAATGGTGATATCCATGCCCCGAAGCGCGTCGACCTTGTCGTACTCGATTTCGGGGAAGATGATCTGTTCGTTCACACCCATGGTGTAGTTACCGCGACCATCAAAGGACTTGGGATTCAAGCCTCGGAAGTCACGGATACGCGGCAAGGCCACGTGTACCAGGCGCTCAAGAAACTCATACATGTGCGCACGACGCAGCGTCACCTTGGCACCGATTGGCCAACCCTCGCGGATCTTAAAACCGGCGACAGATTTACGTGCATACGTCACGATCGGCTTTTGACCGGCAATTTTCGCCATGTCTGCAACCGCATGCTCCATGATTTTCTTGTCAGCAACCGCTTCGCCCAGGCCCATGTTCAGGGTGATCTTGACCAAGCGAGGAGCTTCCATGACACCGCAGTCGAGCTTCTTCATCAGCTCGGGGCGGATCGTCTCGTTGTATCGACTTGCCAGTGTAGTCATGACCGTCTCTCGTTAGACCTCAACGGCCTTGTCGGTTGACTTGAAGAAGCGCTCCTTCTGGCGCGCATCACCTTCTCCGACCCAGCGGAAGCCGACGCGATCACCCTTGCCCGTTTCGGGGTTGTAGAGCATCACGTTGGATACGTGAATCGGCATTTCCTGCTCGACGATGCCGCCGGCCACACCCGCATTCGGGTTCGGCTTGACGTGCTTCTTCGCCATGTTGATGCCCTCGACCACAATGCGGTCTTCGGACACGATGCGGGACACCGAGCCGCGACGACCCTTGTCCTTGCCGGCAATGACAATGACGTCGTCACCTGTTTTTAAACGCTGCATCACAGCACCTCCGGAGCGAGCGAGATGATGCGCATGTACTTTTCGCGCAGTTCGCGGGTCACAGGGCCGAAGATGCGCGTGCCAATCGGCTCGAGCTTCTGGTTCAGCAACACGGCTGCGTTGGTATCAAAGCGGATCACAGAGCCATCGGGGCGACGAACGCCACGACGGGTGCGAACCACAACCGCGTTGTGCACCTCACCTTTCTTGACCTTGCCGCGAGGGATGGCGTCTTTAACCGTCACCTTGATGATGTCGCCGATCTGGGCGTAGCGACGGTGAGAACCGCCGAGCACCTTCACGCACATCACGCGACGGGCGCCGCTGTTGTCAGCGGCATTCAGCATACTTTCTGTCTGAATCATCGCTTGCGCCTCGTTAGACGACGACAGCCGACTCGACGACTTCAACAAGTCGCCAGGTCTTCTGCTTGGAGATCGGACGACAGGACACCACGCGCACCAGATCACCCGACTTCGCTGTGTTGTCAGCGTCGTGCGCGTGAATCTTGGTGCTGCGACGGATGTACTTGCCGTACAGCGGATGCTTTTCACGACGCTCAATCAGCACCGTGATGGTCTTGTCACCCTTATCGGAGACCACACGGCCTACCGCAGCGTGTTCGACCTTGTTCTGTGTCGCTTCAGTCATCACTAACCAGCCTGCTCAAGAATGGAGCGGGCACTGATCGCGGTCTTGACCCGCGCAATGTTCCGCTTCACTTCACGAATCTGATGGACCTGGGTCAGCTGACCAGTCGCCATCTGCATGCGCAGGTTGAAATGCTCACGCGCCAGCGAGAGCAACTCGTCCTGCAACTCGGCGTCGCTCTTGGCAGCCAACGATTTGTTGTATTCAGCAGCCTTCATGATCAGAGCACCGTCCGAGAGACAAACTGGGTTTGCACGGGCAGTTTCGCAGCCGCCAGGCGAAACGCCTCACGTGCGATGTCTTCCGGCACCCCTTCCATTTCATAGAGCATTTTGCCTGGCTGAATCTTCGCGACCCAGTACTCGACATTGCCCTTACCCTTACCCATACGCACTTCGATGGGCTTCTTCGTGACCGGCACATCCGGGAAAATCCGGATCCAGATCTTGCCGCCACGCTTGACGTGGCGGGTCATGGCGCGGCGAGCGGCCTCGATCTGGCGGGCGGTGATACGTCCGCGACCCACAGCCTTGAGGCCGTATTCGCCGAAGCTCACCTTGTTGCCGTTGATCGCCAACCCACGGTTGCGACCCTTGTGCTGTTTCCGGAACTTCGTCCGTTTCGGTTGCATCATGACGTCGGTTCCTTGTTACGCAGCCGCCGACTCGTTGGTCGATTCGTCCGGCTTGTTGAACACTTCGCCCTTGAACACCCAGACCTTGATGCCGATGACACCGTAGGTCGTGTGGGCTTCGGCTGTACCGTAATCCACATCTGCGCGCAGCGTGTGCAGCGGCACACGGCCTTCGCGATACCACTCGGTCCGTGCGATTTCCGCGCCGTTGAGACGACCACCCACCTGGATCCGGATACCACCGGCACCCAGACGCATGGCATTACCAACCGCGCGCTTCATCGCACGCCGGAACATGATTCGACGTTCCAGCTGCTGTGCGACAGACTCAGCGACCAGCGTGGCGTCCAGCTCTGGCTTGCGAATCTCTTCGACGTTGACGTGAACCGGCACGTTCATCATGCGGGCACACTCGGTGCGCAGACGTTCAATGTCCTCGCCCTTCTTACCAATCACGATGCCCGGTCGTGCCGTGTGAATCGTGATTCGCGCGGTCCGAGCAGGACGGTCGATCTGGATGCGGCTCACCGATGCGTGCGACAGCTTCTTCTTAAGGAAATCACGCACTTCGAGATCGGTCGCGAGCGTGTCGGCGTAGGCCTTGCGCTCGGCATACCAACGCGACTTCCACTCACTCGTGATGCCGAGGCGAAAACCGACGGGATGTACTTTCTGACCCATGATTACTCGTCCCCAACCTGGACAGTGATATGGCTATTGCGCTTGGTGATCCGGTCTGCCCGGCCACGTGCACGCGGCTTGACGCGCTTGAACACCGGCGCCTGGTTGACCCAGATGGCCGACACCTTCAGCTCATCCACATCGGCGCCGTCGTTGTTCTCGGCGTTGGCAATCGCAGATTCGAGCACCTTGCGAATGATGTGAGCGGCCTTCTTCGGGCTGTAGGCCAGCAGGTTCAGCGCCTTCTCGACCGGCAATCCGCGCACCTGATCGGCGACCAGGGCGGCCTTCTGCGGTGAGAGTCGTGCGTAACGGAGAGTGGCTTGCGTTTGCATCTTACTTCGCCTTCCTGTCAGCGAGATGCCCCTTGAAGGTCCGCGTCGGCGAAAATTCTCCGAGCTTGTGACCCACCATGTTGTCCGTCACGAACACCGGCACGTGCTGGCGGCCGTTGTGGACAGCAATCGTCAGGCCGACCATGTCTGGCGTCACCATTGAACGGCGTGACCAGGTCTTGATCGGACGCTTGACGCGGGCGTCTTGCGTCGCGGCCACTTTCTTGGCCAGATGCCCGTCAACAAACGGGCCCTTCTTTAATGAGCGCGGCACGGCCTAACCTCCTAGCGCTTGTTACGACGGCGCACAATCATGGCGTCCGTCCGCTTGTTCTTACGTGTCTTCTTGCCCTTGGTCTTCACACCCCAAGGCGACACAGGATGACGACCACCCGAGGTGCGGCCTTCACCACCACCATGCGGATGATCCACCGGGTTCATCGCAACACCACGCACGGTCGGGCGGATGCCCTTCCAGCGCGTTGCGCCAGCCTTGCCCAGAGAGCGCAGGCTGTGTTCCGAGTTACCCACCTCGCCGATCGTGGCGCGGCAGGCAGAATGCACCTTGCGCATTTCACCGGAGCGCAGCCGCAGCGTGGCGTATTCACCTTCACGCGCCACCAGCTGCGCCGTACCGCCGGCGCTCCGTGCAATCTGCGCACCCTTGCCAGGGCGCATCTCGATGCAGTGCACCTGGGTACCGACCGGGATATTGCGCAGCGGCAGGGCATTGCCCGGCTTGATCGGCGCATCAAAGCCCGACTGAACCTTGTCACCGACGGACAGGTTCTTCGGAGCGATAATGTAGCGACGCTCACCGTCAGCGAACAGAATCAGCGCGATGTGAGCGGAGCGGTTGGGATCGTATTCCAGTCGCTCAACACGACCCGGGACGCCATCCTTGTTCCGCCTGAAGTCGATGATGCGATAACGCTGCTTGTGACCACCGCCGCGGTGCCGCGTGGTGATACGACCGGCGTTATTACGCCCACCCGACTTGGTTTTCTTTTCGACCAACGCCGCATGCGGCTGACCTTTGTGGAGGTCGGCGTTATGCACCTGAACGACAAATCGTCGCCCGGCTGACGTCGGCTTCGCTTTCTTCAATGCCATGGATCCGCTCCGCTTAGCTCAGGCCGACGAAGTCGATTTCTTGACCTTCGCCCAACTGGACATAGGCCTTCTTGGTGTCTTTACGGCGCCCTTCGACACGGCCAAAACGCTTGCGCTTGCCCTTGACGACCACCGTGCGCACCGAGTCGACTTCAACCTTGAACAGCAACTCAACCGCCTGCTTGATCTCGATCTTGGTCGCGTCAGTCGCAACTTCGAACACCGCCTGGTTGTGACGCTCGGCCACGTTGGTGCTTTTCTCCGACACAATCGGTGCGCGGAGAATGTTCATCAGACGTTCCTGATTCATGCCAGCCACTCCTGAACACGCTCGATGGCAGCCACACTGATGACCACTTTGTCCGCGCCCACCAGGGCAGCAGGATTCAATGCAGCCGTGTCGATGACATCGACATAAGGAATATTGCGCGAGGCCAGATAAAGCGATTCGCTGACTTCATTCAGCACGACCAATGCACGCGGCGCATTCAACTCGGCCAGCTTGCCGATCAGCGCCTTCGTCTTAGGCGCCTCCAGCGACAGGTCATCCACGACAATCAGTCGTTCCTGGCGCTGCAGCTCCGACAGAATGGCGCGCAGACCGCCGCGGTACATCTTGCGGTTCACTTTCTGCGAGAAATCCCGCGGCGTCGCCGCGAAGACCTTACCGCCACCGGTGAAGATCGGGCTGCGAATGGTGCCGGCACGTGCACGGCCCGTACCCTTCTGGCGCCAAGGCTTACGCCCGCCGCCACGAACGTCGGAGCGCCCTTTCTGAGCCTTGGTTCCAGCGCGGCCGCCTGCGAGATACGCAACAACCACCTGGTGAACCAGCGATTCATTAAACTCGGCCCCGAACACGGCATCCGAGACGGACACGGTCGAGCCATTATGAATTTGAAGATCCATGCTTAGCCCTTCACCGCCGGGCGAACCAAGACATCGACACCGGTCGCGCCGGGGATGCCACCTTTGATCATCAGCAAATTCCGCTCGGCATCGACGCGAACCACTTCAAGGTTCTGGACGGTGACACGCTTGTTGCCCATCTGGCCGGCCATCTTCTTGCCCTTGAACACGCGACCCGGGGTCTGGTTCTGGCCGATGGAACCCGGCGCGCGATGCGAAAGCGAGTTACCGTGCGTATTGCGCTGGTGATGAAAATTGTGACGCTTAATCGTGCCCGCGAAGCCTTTACCAATGGACACGCCAGTGACGTCTACAGTTTGGCCAGCTTCAAACTGGTCAACCTTGATTTCGCCACCCGGCTCGAGCCCGTCCAGCTGCTCCGTGCTGGCACGGAATTCCCAGACGCCTCGACCGGCTTCGGTGCCCGCCTTCTTAAAGTGACCAGCCATCGCCTTGGTCACCCGGCTGGCACGACGCGTACCCACAGTCACCTGCACAGCCGTGTATCCGTCCACGTCATCGCGCTTGATCTGGGTGATCCGATTCGGCTCAACCTCAATCACGGTGACGGGCACGGAAGCACCAGCTTCGGTGAACAGGCGCGTCATGCCTCGTTTTTTTCCGACCAGTCCGAAAGACATTGCCGTTTCCTCAGCAGTGCGCACGACCAGAGCCGCACGCCCAACAAACAATTAGAGCGACACGAGCGCCTGCCCGCCATTTGCGAACACACGCTCAATGATCTGTTACGTGAAGCTTTGCTGCCGGAGCAGTTTCGACTTCAAGCTCAACTCGCCTGGAACCCGAGCCGTTTCGCCTAGGCGACGTACTCGATACCTCTTCAGCAAGCCGAATCAAGCGCCGTGGCGCTTGAAACGGGCGCTTGCCGCGCCCTCACCCGGATCGCCCGGGCGTGCTGTACCTGCTTAGCCCGAAGGCCAAAGCATTAGTTCAGCTTGATTTGCACATCCACACCCGCCGCGAGGTCGAGCTTCATCAGCGCGTCGACCGTTTTCTCGGTGGGGTCCACAATCTCCATAAGGCGCTTGTGGGTGCGGACTTCATACTGATCGCGCGCATCCTTATTCACATGCGGCGAGATGAGTATTGTAAATTTTTCCTTGCGAGTAGGCAAGGGGATCGGACCACGAACCATGGCGCCGGTGCGCTTGGCAGTTTCCACGATCTCACGAGCGGACTTGTCGATCAGTCGATGATCGAAAGCCTTGAGACGAATACGAATGTTTTGATTCTGAGCCATGGTGCTTTACATCGTTGACGTTGGCTAAACCCGTGAACCGAAAACCGCGGGCCACCGCATTGGTGGCCCGCGTTTACACTCGGCTTCCGGCGTTAGGTTTCCGGCAACGCCTCCTTACTCGATGATCTTGACGACGACGCCGGCACCAACGGTACGACCACCTTCGCGAATAGCGAAGCGCAGGCCGTCTTCCATGGCGATCGGAGCAATCAGCTCAACGTTCAGGTTGACGTTGTCACCCGGCATGACCATCTCGGTACCTTCAGCCAGGGTGCAAGCACCGGTGACGTCAGTGGTACGGAAGTAGAACTGCGGGCGATAACCCTGGAAGAACGGGGTATGACGACCACCCTCTTCCTTCTTCAGGATGTAGACCTCGGCCTCGAACTTGGTGTGCGGCGTGATCGAACCCGGCTTGGCCAGCACCTGGCCACGCTCGATTTCTTCACGCTTGGTGCCACGAAGCAGCACACCGACGTTGTCGCCTGCACGACCTTCGTCCAGCAGCTTGCGGAACATTTCCACGCCGGTCACCGTCGTCTTGGCGGTCGCCTTGATGCCGACGATTTCAATTTCTTCACCGACCTTAACAATGCCGCGCTCAACACGACCCGTTGCCACGGTGCCGCGACCGGAGATCGAGAACACGTCTTCCACAGGCATCAGGAAGGTACCGTCAATGGCACGCTCCGGCTCCGGAATGTACTCGTCCAGAGCAGCAATCAGCTTGTCAATTGCCTGCGAACCGATTTCGGACTCATCGCCCTCAACGGCCTTCAGGGCCGAACCGGTGATGATCGGGGTGTCGTCACCCGGGAACTCGTAGGCGTCCAGCAGTTCGCGGACTTCCATTTCGACGAGCTCAAGCAGCTCCGGATCATCGACCATGTCGGCCTTGTTCAGGAACACGACGATGTACGGCACGCCAACCTGGCGAGCCAGCAGGATGTGCTCACGGGTCTGCGGCATCGGGCCGTCAGCAGCGGACACGACCAGGATCGCGCCATCCATCTGCGCAGCACCGGTGATCATGTTCTTGACGTAGTCAGCGTGCCCCGGGCAATCCACGTGGGCGTAGTGGCGCGCATCCGACTCATATTCCACGTGAGCCGTGGCGATCGTGATACCGCGAGCCTTTTCTTCCGGCGCGTTATCGATCTGATCGTATGCACGCTGCTCACCGCCAAACTTCTTGGCCTGGCAAATCGTCAATGCCGCGGTCAACGTGGTCTTACCATGGTCAACGTGACCGATGGTGCCGACGTTCACGTGCGGCTTGGTACGCTCGAACTTTTCCTTCGACATGAGTCGGTCCCTTCTTTCTCGAATCTGATAGTAGAGATTACGAAGCTTTCTTCAGACCTTCGGTCACATTCGAAGGTGCTTCTGAGTACTTCTTAAACTGCATGGTGTAAGTCGCCCGACCCTGACTCATGGAGCGGAGATCGGTCGCATATCCGAACATCTCGGATAACGGCACTTCTGCCGATACGGTTTTACCGGATGGCGTTTCTTCCATCCCTTGCACGAGTCCGCGACGACGGTTCAAATCACCCATCACGTCACCCATGTATTCTTCGGGCGTCACCACGCTGACCGCCATGATCGGCTCCAGCAAGACCGGATCGGCCTTGGCTGCACCGTCACGGAGGGCCATGGAGGCGGCAATCTTAAACGCCGTTTCGCTGGAGTCAACCTCGTGATACGAACCATCAAACAAGGTGGCCTTCACGTCGACGACGGGATACCCGAGAACCACGCCATTTTGCAGCGCTTCTTCGACCCCTTTGCCTACCGCCGGAATGAATTCCCGCGGCACGACGCCACCCACGATTTCGTTCACGAACTCGAAACCGGCACCCGCTTCACGCGGTTCCAACCGAATCCAAACATGGCCGTACTGGCCCCGCCCGCCGGACTGACGAACAAACTTACCTTCCTGCTCGACCGTCTTGCGGATGGTCTCCCGGTAGGCCACCTGCGGCCGCCCGACGTTGGACTCCACGTTGAACTCGCGTCGCATGCGGTCGACGATGATCTCCAGATGCAACTCACCCATCCCGGAGATAATCGTCTGACCCGACTCTTCATCCGTATGCACTCGGAATGAAGGGTCTTCCTGCGCCAGCTTGCCCAAGGCAACGCCCATTTTTTCCTGGTCGGCCTTGGTCTTCGGCTCGACGGCGATCGAGATCACCGGGTCCGGAAAATCCATCCGCTCAAGAATCACCGGCTGATCCATGCTGCACAGCGTGGTTCCGGTGGTTACATTTTTCAGGCCCACGATGGCACAGATATCGCCAGCACGGACTTCCTTCAATTCTTCTCGTGAATTGGAGTGCATCTGCAACAAACGGCCGATACGCTCCTTCTTCCGCTCGATCGGGTTGTACACGGTATCGCCCGAGGACAACACGCCCGAATACACCCGAACAAAGGTCAACGTCCCAACATAGGGATCCGTCGCAATCTTGAACGCCAGCCCAGAAAACGGCGCATCGTCGGTGGACTCCCGAACGATCACCTTGCTTTCATCATCGGGATCGACGCCCTTGATCGCCGGCACTTCGACCGGCGATGGCATAAACTCGACCACCGCATCCAGCAGCGCCTGGACACCCTTGTTCTTAAACGCGGTACCACAGAGCGTCAGCACAATATCGGTCGCGATCACTCGCGCCCGCAAACCCCGCTTGATCTCATCAAGCGACAAGTCACCTGTTTCCAGGTACTTGTCCATCAACTCTTCGTCCGCTTCTGCCGCGGCCTCAACCAAGGCTTCCCGCGCAGCCTGCGCCTGCGCCTGCAGCGCATCCGGAATCGGACGCTCCTCGAACGTCATGCCGAGGTCTTCCTGATTCCAGTAGATCGCCTGCATGCGCAGAAGGTCGACGACACCTTCGAAATGGTCTTCAGCGCCTATCGGCAGCTGAATCGGCACCGCCACCGCGCCAAGACGCTCCTTGAGCATCGACAGGCAACGCCCGTAGTCGGCACCGATCTTGTCCATTTTGTTGACGAACACCAGCCGAGGCACGCGGTACTTATTCGCCTGCCGCCAGACCGTCTCCGTCTGCGGCTCCACGCCGGCATTCGCGTCAAGCACGCAAACCGCGCTATCTAATACACGCAGCGAGCGCTCAACTTCGATGGTGAAATCGACATGCCCCGGCGTATCGATAATGTTGAGCCGGTGCTCCTCGAACTGCTTCTCCATCCCCTGCCAGAAGCAAGTCGTGGCTGCCGAGGTAATCGTGATGCCGCGCTCTTGCTCTTGCTCCATCCAGTCCATGGTGGCTGCGCCATCATGGACTTCACCCATCTTGTGAGACACACCCGTGTAAAACAGGATGCGCTCGGTCGTGGTGGTCTTGCCGGCATCAATATGCGCCATGATGCCGAAGTTACGGTACCGACCGATGGGGTGCTTTCTAGCCATGGGAGCAGATCGCGCTCAGCCGACTACCAGCGGAAGTGCGAGAACGCGCGGTTGGCTTCGGCCATGCGATGCGTGTCTTCACGCTTCTTGACGGCTGCACCACGACTCTCGGAGGCATCCGACAATTCACCCGCGAGGCGGGAGGCCATGTCTTTTTCGCCACGGCGCCGCGCCGCGTCGATTAGCCAGCGCATTGCCAGGGTGTTACGACGGATGGCACGCACTTCGACAGGCACCTGGTAAGTCGCACCACCAACGCGACGAGACTTAACCTCGACCAGCGGACGCACATTCTCCAGCGCCTGCTCGAGCACACCCATCGGCTCAGCGTTATTCAGCTGATCCAATGCGCCATAAACAATGCTTTCCGCCGTCGACTTCTTGCCATCAACCATAATCATGTTGATGAACTTGGACAGCAGCTCGCTCTTGTACTTCGGATCCGGAAGGATGACCCGTTTTTCGGGGGTACGACGACGTGACATGCGCCTGACTCCTTAGTTCTTCGGACGCTTGGCGCCGTACTTGGAACGACCCTGACGACGCGCCTCGACACCACTGGTGTCCAGCGCACCGCGCACGGTGTGGTAGCGAACACCCGGCAAGTCCTTTACACGACCGCCGCGAATCAGCACGACCGAGTGTTCCTGCAGGTTATGACCTTCACCACCGATGTAGCTGGTCACTTCGAACCCGTTGGTCAGGCGAACACGCGCGACTTTACGCAGCGCCGAGTTCGGCTTCTTCGGGGTTGTGGTGTATACGCGCGTGCAGACGCCACGTTTCTGCGGGCTGGCCTGAAGGGCCGGAACCGCGTTCTTAACGGGCTTCTCTTTCCGCCCTTTGCGCACTAGCTGATTAATCGTTGGCACAGTCTGGATGTCCGAAAAAAGGCCAAAAAATTGACGGAACGGAGTCTCCGTCCCGTCTTCGAGAGGGCGCGAATCGTACAGAGACACCCATTGAGTGTCAAGACGAAAACGCCCGTTTTGCTTGGGCTGCCGACGGGCGCAGAACGCGTCGTCGGCAGCCCGGCCCATTAGGCCTGTTCACCCTCCGAGTCGCCGGAGTCGGCACTGGCTGCTGCTGCAGCGGCTTCCGCCTCTGCCGCCTCGACAGCCGCAGCATCTTCAAAGCCCATGACCAGGTTGCGGCGGTCACGGCGAGCCTTGTGATGTGCCAATCCGGTACCAGCCGGAATCAGGCGGCCGACGATGACGTTTTCCTTCAGCCCGCGCAGGTCGTCGCGTGCACCACGCACCGAAGCTTCGGTGAGTACTCGCGTGGTCTCCTGGAACGAAGCTGCCGAGATGAACGACTCCGTCGACAGGCTGGCCTTGGTAATGCCCAAGAGCAGACGCTCGTACTTGGCCGCCACCATGTCTTCGGATTCCGCCTTGCGGTTCGCGTCGAGCACTGTGGAGAGCTCGAGCTGCTCGCCCTGGAGCAGTTTCGTCTCACCCGGATCGGCCACCTCAACCTTGCGCAGCATCTGGCGAATGATCACCTCGATGTGCTTGTCGTTGATGGCCACACCCTGCAGGCGATAAACGTCCTGGATCTCCTTCACCAGGTAATCCGACAGGGCCGCAACGCCGCGCAGACGCAGGATGTCGTGTCCGCTGGGTTCGCCATCGGAAATCACTTCACCCTTCTCGACGTGCTCACCTTCGAACACGTTGATCTGCTGCCACTTCGGCACCAGCATGTCGACTTCGTCGCCGCCACTGGTGACGATCTTGATGCGCTGCTTGCCCTTGGTGCCCTGGCCGAAGCGAATGGTGCCTGTGGCTTCTGCCAGCACCGCCGGATCCTTCGGCTTACGCGCTTCGAACAGGTCGGCCACACGCGGCAGACCACCAGTAATGTCGCGAGACTTGGACGCTTCCTGCGGAATGCGCGACAGCACGTCACCGATCACGACCTGCTGGCCGTCTTCGACGACCACAATGGCCTTCGGCGGCAGCGAGTACTGGGCCGGGATGTCGGTTCCCGGGAACACCATCGGCTCACCGTCTTCTCCGATGAGCTGAATCATCGGACGCAGGTCCTTACCGGCGGAACCACGCGACTTGGGATCCGTTACCACCAGCGTGGAGATGCCGGTCATTTCGTCGACCTCGCGCTGGACGGTCAACCCGTCTTCGAAATCGGCGAACTTCACCGTCCCCGCCAGCTCGGTCACGATCGGATGGGTATGCGGGTCCCACTTGGCCAGCTGGGCACCGGATTCCACCGCGTCGCCCTCATCCACGAGAATGGTGGCGCCGTACGGAATCTTGTAGCGCTCACGCTCGCGACCATGTGCGTCCATCACGCCCACCTCGCCCGATCGCGACACGGCGACCAGATGACCGTCGGCATGCTGTACCGTCTTGATGTTGTGCAGCTTGGCCTTACCGTCGAACTTGGCTTCCACACCGTCGGTGGCAGCGGCTCGCGACGCAGCACCGCCCACGTGGAAGGTCCGCATGGTCAGCTGGGTACCCGGCTCACCGATGGACTGGGCGGCGATGACGCCGACCGATTCACCAATGTTCACGCGGTGACCACGGGCCAGATCACGGCCGTAGCAGGACGCACACACGCCGAACTCCGTCTGGCAGGTGATGGCCGAGCGGACGATGACCTCATCCACGGACTTGGCTTCCAGCAAGTCGACCCAACGCTCATCAAGCAGCGTACCGGCAGCCGCAATCACTTCGTTGTTGGACGGATCGATCACGTCGCGCGCGACCGTACGACCCAGCACGCGCTCGCTCAGCGGCTCGACAACATCGCCGCCTTCGACCAGCGGCGTCATGATGACACCATGCTCGGTGCCGCAATCCTGCTCAGTCACGACCACATCCTGGGCGACGTCGACCAGGCGACGGGTCAGGTAGCCCGAGTTTGCGGTCTTCAGCGCCGTATCAGCCAGACCCTTACGTGCTCCGTGAGTCGAGATGAAGTACTGCAGGATGTTCAGGCCTTCACGGAAGTTCGCCGTAATCGGCGTTTCGATGATGGACCCATCCGGCTTGGCCATCAGGCCACGCATCCCTGCCAGCTGACGAATCTGAGCCGCTGAACCACGGGCGCCAGAATCGGCCATCATGAAGATGGAGTTGAAGGACGGGGTCTTGACCTCGTTGCCCTCGCTATCGGTCACGATGTCGTTACCGATCTTGTCCATCATCGCGCGCGCCACCTGCTCGTTGGCACGCGACCAAACGTCAACCACGCGGTTGTAACGCTCACCCCCGGTCACCAGACCCGAGGTGTACTCGTCATCAATCGCCTTCACCTCGTCGGCAGCCTTACCGAGGATGACCTCTTTCTCCTCGGGGATGATCATGTCACCCACAGCGATGGAGATACCGGCCTTCGTGGACATCGAGAAGCCCGTGTACATCAGCTGGTCGGCGAAGACCACGGATTCCTTGGTGCCACAACGACGGTAGCAGGCATTGATGACCGCGGAGATGGCCTTCTTGGTCATCGCCTTATTGATCATCTCGAAGGGCATGCCCTCCGGAAGAATCTCGGACAGCAGCGCACGGCCCGCCGTGGTGTCGACCACGTGGCGCTTGGCTTTGACGGTGCCGTCTTCCTGATCGATCCAGTCATCCATGCGGACCTTGATCTTGGCCTGCAGGTCGACGATGCCATGGTCAAAGGCGCGACGGACTTCAGCCGGGTCGGCAAAGGTCATGCCCTCGCCCTTGGCGTTGATGCGCTCGCGGCTCATCCAGTACAGACCCAGCACCACGTCCTGCGACGGCACGATGATCGGGTCACCGTTGGCTGGCGACAGGATGTTGTTGGTCGACATCATCAGCACGCGCGCTTCGAGCTGGGCTTCCAGCGACAGCGGGACGTGCACGGCCATCTGGTCGCCATCGAAGTCGGCGTTGAAGGCGGTGCAAACCAGCGGATGCAGCTGGATGGCCTTACCTTCGATCAACACCGGCTCAAAAGCCTGGATGCCGAGTCGATGCAGCGTCGGCGCACGGTTCAGCATGACCGGGTGTTCGCGAATGCAGTCTTCCAGGATGTCCCAGACCTCTGCTTCTTCGCGCTCCACCATCTTCTTGGCGGCCTTGATGGTCGAAGCCATCTCCAACCGCTGCAGACGCGAGAACACAAATGGCTTGAACAGCTCCAGCGCCATCTTCTTCGGCAGACCACACTGCTGCAGCTTGAGCGTCGGGCCAACCACGATGACCGAACGGCCCGAGTAGTCGACACGCTTACCCAGCAGGTTCTGACGGAAGCGGCCTTGCTTGCCCTTGATCATGTCGGCCAAGGATTTCAGCGGACGCTTGTTCGAGCCCGTGATGGCACGACCGCGACGACCGTTGTCGATGAGCGCGTCAACCGACTCCTGCAGCATGCGCTTTTCGTTGCGCACGATGATGTCCGGCGCGGCCAGCTCAAGCAGACGCTTGAGACGGTTGTTCCGGTTGATCACACGACGGTACAGATCGTTGAGATCCGAGGTCGCAAACCGGCCGCCATCCAACGGCACCAGCGGACGCAGATCCGGCGGCAGCACCGGCAGCACGTCAAGAATCATCCACTCAGGCTTGTTGGCCGAGGCGATGAAGGATTCGATCAGCTTCAGGCGCTTGCCCAAACGTTTGATCTTGGTCTCGGAACCGGTGGCGCTGATGTCTTCGCGCAGCTTGGCGGCTTCGGTCGGCAGATCGATTCCACCCAGCAGATCCAGCACGGCTTCCGCACCCATCTTCGCCGTGAACTCATCGCCATGCTCCTCGACCGCCGTGAGGTATTCCTCTTCGGTCAAGATCTGGCCCCGCTCCATGGGAGTCAGGCCGGGATCGATCACAACATGCGCCTCGAAGTACAGCACACGCTCGATGGCCCGCAACGGCATATCCAGCAGCAGGCCGATCCGCGACGGCAGCGACTTGAGGAACCAGATGTGGGCAACTGGCGATGCCAGTTCGATATGCCCCATGCGTTCGCGACGCACCTTGGCCAGCGTGACTTCAACACCGCACTTTTCGCAGATCACACCGCGATGCTTCAGTCGCTTGTACTTACCGCACAAGCATTCGTAGTCCTTGATCGGACCAAAGATCTTGGCGCAGAACAGCCCGTCACGCTCCGGCTTGAACGTGCGGTAGTTGATAGTTTCAGGCTTCTTGACCTCACCGAACGACCAGGAACGAATGGTCTCGGGAGATGACAGGCCGATCTTGATGGCGTCGAAATCGTCCATCTGATCGGGTTGGCGAAGCAGACTCAGCAAATCTTTCATAACAGCTCCACAACTGTGGTTAGCAATCGCTCTGGATCGGACTCAGTGACTCTGAGCAACGACCCGGCTGACCATCTTTGGGTACCGGGGACGCCGGACCCGCAGTCAAAACTGCAGGCCCGGCCTTCCATCAGTTGTCCTCTTCCAGCTCGATGTTGAGGCCCAGCGACCGGATTTCCTTGACCAACACGTTGAAGGACTCGGGCATGCCGGCCTCCATGCGGTGGTCGCCGTCCACGATGTTCTTGTACATCCGCGTACGGCCGGTGGTGTCGTCGGACTTCACCGTCAGCATTTCCTGCAGGGTATAGGCGGCACCGTAGGCTTCCAGTGCCCAGACCTCCATCTCCCCAAAGCGCTGACCACCGAACTGCGCCTTACCACCCAGCGGCTGCTGTGTGACCAGCGAGTACGGACCGGTGGACCGGGCATGCATCTTGTCATCCACCAGGTGGTTGAGCTTGAGCATGTACATGTAACCCACCGTTACCGGTCGAGCGAATGCATCACCGGTCCGCCCGTCGATCAGCTTGCACTGCCCTGTTTCAGGGAGATCAGCCAACTTGAGCAGGTCCTTGATTTCCTCTTCGGCCGCACCGTCGAACACCGGCGTGGCAGTAGGAACACCCTTGGACAGGTTCTTGGCCATCTGCAGGACTTCCTCGTCCGTGAACTCGTCCATGTCCACGATCTGAGCGCCCTTGCTGGCATAAACCTCGCCGAGGAACTTACGCAGTTCCTGGGTGGCGTTGGCCGCCTCAAGCATGCGACCGATCTTCAGGCCGACACCCTTGGCTGCCCAACCCAGGTGGGTTTCCAGGATCTGACCGATGTTCATGCGCGAGGGCACGCCCAGCGGGTTCAGCACGATATCGACCGGCGTGCCATCTTCACCAAACGGCATGTCCTCAACCGGCACGATCTGCGAGATCACACCCTTGTTACCGTGACGGCCGGCCATCTTGTCACCCGGCTGGATGCGACGCTTCACAGCCAGGTAGACCTTGACCATCTTGAGCACGCCCGGGGCCAGTTCATCGCCCGCCGTGATCTTGGTCTTCTTGGACTCGAAACGCTTGTCGAATTCGACACGCTGTTCCTCGACCTGCTTGGCAGCCGATTCCAGCTGCGCCTGGGCGTCTTCATCGGCCAGGCGAATGTCAAACCACTTCTCGCGCTCCAGACCGTCCAGGTAGGCCTCGGTGATCTCGGAACCCTTCTTCAGCTTGGAGGGGCCACCATCTGCCTTGGCACCGACCAGCGTGGTACGGATACGGGCGTAGATGTCGTCCTCGAAGATTCGCAGTTGGTCATTCAGATCCTTACGAACCTGCGCCAGCTCTTCGGCTTCGATCGACAGTGCACGCGAATCCTTGTCCACGCCCTCTCGGGTGAAGACGCGGACGTCGATCACCGTGCCGTCGACGCTCGGCGGCACACGCAGGGACGTGTCCTTCACGTCGGAGGCTTTCTCGCCGAAGATGGCGCGCAGCAGCTTTTCTTCCGGTGTCAGCTGGGTCTCGCCCTTGGGCGTCACCTTGCCGACCAGAATGTCGCCACCCTTGACCTCGGCGCCGATGTGCACAACGCCGGCCTGATCCAACTTACGCAGCGCGGCTTCGTTGACGTTCGGGATATCCTCGGTGATCTCCTCGGGCCCAAGCTTGGTCTCACGGGCAACGCAGGTCAGCTCCTCGATATGAATCGAGGTGAAGCGGTCTTCCTCGACCAGGCGCTCGGAGACGAGGATGGAGTCCTCGAAGTTGTAACCATTCCACGGCATGAACGCGACCTGCAGGTTCTGGCCCAACGCCAGCTCGCCCAGGTCGGTTGATGGGCCGTCGGCCACCACATCGCCACGCTCCAGCTTGTCACCCGGCTTCACCAGCGGACGCTGGTTGATGCAGGTGTTCTGGTTGGAACGCTGGTACTTGATCATGTTGTAGATGTCGACACCCGGTTCGCCCGGGATGGTTTCGTCATCATTCACACGAATCACGATGCGCGACGCATCGACCTTATCGACCACACCGCCACGACGCGCGGTGATGGCCACGCCGGAGTCAACGGCCACACGGCGCTCGATACCGGTGCCGACCAGCGGCTTCTCTGCACGCAGACACGGAACGGCTTGGCGTTGCATGTTCGAGCCCATGAGCGCGCGGTTGGCGTCGTCATGCTCAAGGAACGGAATCAATGCCGCGGCGACCGACACGATCTGACGCGGCGAGACGTCCAGGTACTGGACCTTCTCGGGCGCCATGAGCGTGAACTCATTCTGGAATCGGCAAGACACCAGATCCGCAACAAACGTCTTGTCCTCGCTCAGAATCGAGTTCGCCTGGGCGATGACGTAACGACCTTCTTCAATGGCCGATAGATACTCGATCTCATCCGTCACCACGCCGTCGACGACCTTGCGGTAAGGCGTTTCGAGGAAGCCGTATTCGTTGGTCCGCGCATACACGGCCAAGGAGTTGATCAGACCGATGTTCGGGCCTTCCGGCGTTTCAATCGGGCAAATACGACCGTAGTGGGTCGGGTGCACGTCGCGGACTTCAAAGCCTGCACGTTCGCGGGTCAGACCACCCGGGCCGAGGGCCGACACGCGACGCTTATGCGTGACTTCCGACAGCGGATTGTTCTGATCCATGAACTGGGAGAGCTGTGAGGAGCCGAAGAACTCCTTGATCGCCGCCGCAACCGGCTTGGCGTTGATCAGCTCCTGCGGCATCAGGCCTTCAGATTCGGCCAACGCCAGACGCTCGCGCACAGCACGCTCGACACGGACCAAGCCCGTGCGGAACGCGTTTTCGGCCATCTCACCCACCGAACGAATACGACGGTTACCCAGGTGGTCGATGTCATCCGTCTGACCCTTGCCATTACGGATGGCAATGATCTCCTTGGCCACGTCGATGACATCGGAGGTGTTGCCCAGCTGTTCGGCCAGATCCTTGGAGAACTGGTCCTTCTTGCCCTCGAAGTACTGCGCGTCATACAGCACCGGCGAGCCGGTGACTTCGTCGCGCCCCAAACGGCGGTTGAACTTCATCCGGCCAACGGCGGAGATGTCGTAGCGCTCGGGGTTGAAGAACAGGTTGTCGAACAGGCTCTCGGCCGCATCCTTGGTCGGCGGCTCACCCGGACGCATCATCCGGTAGATTTCCACCAATGCTTCAAGCTGCGTGGAAGACGGATCCACCCGCAGCGTCGTGGAGATATACGGACCGTTGTCGATTTCGTTGGTGTACAGCACCGGCAGGTCGGTCACGCCGGCACCACGCAGGGTCTCCAGCGTCTCCGGAATGATCTCGGCATTGGCCTCGACCAGCACCTCACCGGTTTCCGGATCGATGACGTGACGGGCCACGGTGCGACCGATCAGATACTCCTCGGGGACTTCCAGACGATCGACGCCTGCATCCTTGAGCAGCTTGATGTGGCGCGCCGTGATGCGACGGCCTTCCTCGACGATCACTTCCTTGCCGGCCTTGATATCAAACGCGGCGGTTTCGCCACGCAGACGCTCAGGCACCAGCTCCAGCTCAGCGCCATCTTTCGACAGGTGGAACAGCGCTGTTTCGTGGAAGATCTCCAGCATCTGCTGGTTGTCGTAACCCAGCGCACGGAACAGGATCGTGGCTGGCAGCTTACGACGACGGTCGATCCGAACGTACAGGTTGTCCTTCGGATCGAACTCGAAGTCCAGCCAGGAGCCACGGTACGGAATGACCCGTGCGGAGTAGAGCAACTTGCCCGAGCTGTGGGACTTGCCCTTGTCGTGATCGAAGAACACGCCCGGCGAACGGTGCAGCTGCGAGACAATCACGCGCTCCGTGCCGTTAATGATGAACGTGCCGTGGTCGGTCATGAGCGGCAGTTCGCCCATGTAGACCTCTTGCTCACGGACATCCTTGACGGTCTTCGTCTTGGAATCCTTATCGTAGATGACCAGGCGAACGACCACGCGCAGCGGCGCGGAATAGGTCATGCCACGGATACGGCATTCCTGCTCATCAAACACAGGGTTGCCGAGCCGATAGCTCACATACTCGAGCGCAGCACTGCCCGAATAGCTCGTCATCGGGAAGATGGAATTAAAGGCTGCGTGCAGCCCGGTGGCCTGCCGCTGCTCCGGCGGCAGTTCAACCTGCAGGAACTGACGATAGGAATCGATCAGCGTCGCGAGCAGGAAGGGGACTTCCAGCGTGGATTCCAGCTTGCGGAAATCCTTGCGAATTCGCTTCTTCTCGGTGAACGAGTAAGCCATGCGTTACCTCGACTAACGGACCCGGTTGTGCCACACAAACCGCTTTGCGTGGTCACCTCTTTGCAGCCGGGCAGACCACCTGCCCCGCCGCATCCGCTACGCGCCATGCGCAACGGATGAAATTCAACGGCGAAAGGCCGGTGACCCTAAGGCCACCAGCCTTTGCCGGCTACGACCACTAGACCGAGGGCCTAGCCAATCGCAGACTGACCAACTATCGAAGCGAAGCTCGAAGTGGCCATGACGCTTGGCGTCAAACTCACTACTTGAGCTCGACCTTGGCGCCAGCTTCTTCCAGCTGCTTCTTGATGGTTTCGGCTTCGTCCTTGGACGCGCCTTCCTTGACGGTCGCCGGAGCGCCTTCAACCATTTCCTTGGCTTCCTTGAGGCCAAGACCGGTGATGGCACGGACAGCCTTAATGGCGCCGACCTTGTTGTCACCGAAGCTGGTCATGACGACGTCGAACTCGTCCTTTTCTTCCTCAGCGGCGGCGTCACCACCAGCAGCCGGGCCAGCGGCCACGGCAACCGGGGCGGCGGCGGACACGCCGAACTTTTCTTCCATCGCGGAAATCAGTTCCACCACATCCATCACGGACATGTTGGCAATGGTTTCGAGGATGTCTTCTTTGCTAACTGCCATTGTCGTTACCTAAAACGTTGATACTAGTGGGTCGTGAAAAGGCTCAGGCAGCCTGTTTGGCATCGCGAACAGCTGCGAACGTACGTGCCAGCTTCGCCTGCGGCTCGGCCAGGGTACGAACGAACTTCGCAATCGGAGCCTGGAGAACACCAGCCAGCATGCCGAGGGCTTGCTCGCGAGTGGGCAGGTCCGCCAAACGGGCGAGATCAGAGGCCGGCAGGCTCTGGCCGCCGACGGAAACCGCCGTGACCTTGAGCTTGTCGTGTCCCTTGCTGAAGTCCTTGATGACGCGCGCGGCGGCACCCGGATCTTCCAGCGAGAAACCCAATACCAGCGGGCCGACCAGCGTGTCGTTGAGGCACTCAAACTCAGTGCCTGCCAACGCGCGCTTTGCCAAGGTGTTCTTGACGACACGCAAGTACGAACCACCCTCACGGGCGTTCTTGCGCAGTTCGTCCATCTCACCGGCAGTCAGTCCACGGTACTCTGCCACCACGGCGGAAAACGCCTTGCTGGCAACCTCGTTGACCTCTGCGACCAGGGCCTTTTTGTCTTCCAGTCTTAGTGCCACTTGGAACACACTCCTGGTTGCATCGAACTCCCGACACCACGGTTGTGGTGTCGGCCCTAATGGGTTGCAGACTTCGCAACCCGTTCGGTGGCCTTTCCGCTATCACTAGCGTCAGGCAACACCGTCTGCGTGCGCCGGGTCTCCCCATTAAGTCCCGTTACAGGGACACGTCACGGTCTTTGACGGATCCACCTGCACGACTTCTGCAGGTGTCGCCATCAAAATTGGTCGATCCCGGCGGGCTGCCCGCCGGGACCGTTCTAACTGGATCAGTCGGACAGACCCGAATGATCGATCGCCACGCCGGGACCCATGGTCGTCGACAGGGTGACCTTCTTGAAGTACACGCCCTTGGACGCCGAGGGCTTGGCCTTGCGCAAGTCACGCATCAGCGCCTTCAGGTTCTCCGTCAACGCGGCGTTATCGAACTTCACCGAACCAATGGCGCAGTGAATAATGCCCGCCTTATCGGTGCGGTAACGCGCCTGACCCGACTTGGCATTCTTCACCGCAGTCGCCACATCCGGCGTCACGGTACCGGTCTTCGGGTTCGGCATCAGGCCACGCGGACCCAACACCGGGCCCAGGGCACCGACAACGCGCATGGCATCGGGGCTGGCGATGACCACGTCGTAGTTCATCTCGCCACCCTTCATCGCTTCGGCCAGGTCGTCCATGCCGACGGCATCGGCACCGGCTTCCTTGGCGGCTTCGGCGTTGGCACCCTGCGTGAACACGGCGACGCGAACGTCTTTACCGGTTCCGCTCGGGAGAATCGTCGATCCACGCACAGCCTGGTCAGACTTACGCGCATCAATGCCCAGGTTGACGGACACATCCACGGATTCGCTGAAACGGGCAGTTGCCAGTTCGCGCAGGATATCCAGCGCGTCATCCAGGGGATACACCTTGCCCGGCTCGACCTTATCGAGAATGAGCTTGCGCTTCTTGGTCAGTTTCGCCATGACTTAAACGCCCTCCGACTCAATGCCCATCGCACGCGCCGAACCGGCGATCGTGCGGACCGCTGCGTCCATGTCAGCTGCGTTGAGATCCGGCCACTTGGTCTTGGCAATCTCTTCAAGCTGCTCGCGCGTGATCTTGCCGACCTTCTTGGTGTTCGGGGTCGGGCTGCCAGACTTGATGCCGACGGCTTTCTTGATCAGGATCGATGCAGGCGGCGTCTTCGTGATGAAGGTGAAGCTGCGATCGGCGTAAACCGTGATCACCACGGGCGTCGGCAAGCCTGGCTCGACGCTCTGCGTCTGGGCGTTAAACGCCTTGCAGAATTCCATGATGTTCACGCCATGCTGGCCCAGTGCAGGACCGACCGGCGGAGACGGGTTTGCCTTACCTGCAGGTACCTGCAGCTTGATGTAGGCCGTAATCTTCTTGGCCATGGTGTTCTACCTCTTTTTCAAGGCGGGTCCAATCGGCAGCGCCGCTGCCTCCCCGGGATTAAGGTCACCCGCGAATCACAAAGACCAGGACCATCGAATCGTCCTGACCTGCGCTCACGGCTAACCGCTTAAGCTTTTTCGACCTGCCCGAATTCCAATTCGACCGGCGTGGAGCGGCCAAAGATCAGCACGGAGACCCGCAAGCGGTTCTTCTCGTAGTTGACTTCTTCGACCACACCGTTGAAATCGGCAAACGGCCCGTCGGTCACGCGGACACCTTCGCCCGCCTCGAACAATGTCTTTGGCTTGGGCTTGTCGACGCTCTCTTCGACACGGTTCAAAATCTGGTCAGCCTCGCGATCGGAGATCGGAGCCGGGCGGTCGCTGGTGCCGCCAATGAACCCGAGCACCTTCGGCACTGACTTCACCAGATGCCAGGTCTCGTCGTTCATCTCCATCTGGACCAGAACGTAACCCGGGAAGAACTTGCGCTCGGTTGTGCGCTTCTGACCTTCGCGAATCTCGACCACCTCTTCGGTCGGGACCAGAATGTCGCCGAAGAAATCGGTCAAGCCAGCGCGCTCGATGCGATCGATCAGCGCTTTGCGAACATGATTCTCATACTGAGAATAGGCGTGAACCACGTACCATTTCTTGCTCATGGCTTAGGCCCCCCGGCCGGTGAGAGCCTTGACGCCCCACAGCAGGACGGCATCAACGCCATAAAGAAAGGCACCGAGGATTAGCACAACGACGAGAATCAGCAGCGTGGTCTGAATGCTTTCGCGGCGCGTCGGCCATACCACCTTACGGAGCTCGACACGCGAGCCGCGCACGTAGGCCCACATGGTGCGACCCGCCCGGGTCTGCATCAGAATGCCCACGGCTGCGCCGATGGCGAGCAGCAGCCCACCCACTCGGATCGCAACGTTGAACTGCGTTTCAAAATAGTAGAACGCGCCGATGGCGCCGCCGAGCACAAGAACGGCAAGCAAAATCAGCACGTTATCCAGCGCAGAACCGGATGTTGTTTCGTTCGAACTCATTGAGATCCAGTGTCAGGGCCAGCCAACCGTCGGATGGCAGGGCAGGAGGGTCTCGAACCCCCAACCTGCGGTTTTGGAGACCGCCGCTCTACCAATTGAGCTACTGCCCTATACGCGTCCGGCGAAAGGGCGCGGATTATACCCCGTCAGCGCCGGATTGAAAGCCCCTGTTTTCGGGTTTTTTCACCCGCCGGTCTCAGGCGGTGAAAATTAGGCCGGCACCGACCACAGACGCAGCGCGCGCCACCCGAACCTCAGGGGCGAAGATCCGGCTACGATTGCGTTTCGGATTGAGCGCCCATCGCCAGCATCGAACTGGCGTTCGGCCGCTACGCGCCCAAACGCCTTGAGGCGTGAGGCTTCCACACCCCCGACTCGCTAACGCGAGCCACCCCCTGACTCAGGGGGAGGTCGCCGGTTCGCTGCACTTGAACGTCAGGCGCGGAAAGACCGGTCGCGATTGCGTTTTGGATTTGGTGCCCACCGCCGGAATCGAACCGGCGACCTCACCCTTACCAAGGGTGTGCTCTACCGACTGAGCTAGGTGGGCAATTTGTGGTCCAGGTTCGCGTCAGTCTCACGAATCTGGAGCGGGTGATGGGAATCGAACCCACATCATCAGCTTGGAAGGCTGAGGTTCTACCATTGAACTACACCCGCCTGTCCAGGCGTTCCCGCATCGAGTGAACCAGTCTTCTGATCACAGTGCCGGAAGGTGGAAGCTCAATGCCATTTCACCCGATTTATCAGGTGAAGTGGTGGAGGGGGCAGGATTCGAACCTGCGAAGGCTGAGCCGACAGATTTACAGTCTGTTCCCGTTGACCGCTTGGGTACCCCTCCGCGGAGCGCGGTATTGTCGTGATCGGACACTCCCCCGTCAAGACAAACCTGCACGCGTCGATGCGGCATCAAAGATTTTTTCCGCGTTAGCTGCCAGAAAATGCTTGTAAATCAACGGCTCACCGTTTGATGCCAATTTTGGCCGACCGGACTCATCTGGCACCGTTGATCGCTCGATGATCTCCACAAACTGCTTTTCGGTCTGTGCGTGTCCGATGGATCCATCCTCTTCCAGCACAGGTGTCGGCATGGTGGCGGCCATGGTCGCCGTCTGTCTAAGCTTCGTCCCGGGGGCGCCCTGTATGGCGGGTAGCATGCGAAAGCCGCGGGCCTGCATATCGGCCACCATGGCCTCAATGCCCGTGTAGCCAGCGGCCAACACGTCGATCGTGACATGATTGAAGTCAGCCCCCAGCGCGAGTGCACTGGCGGCCTCACCGGACACGGCGGCAACCTGCTCAAGCACGGCCCGTCGAATCGGTGGGCCGGAACGGGTGAGCAACCCCTCGACCACCGCTTGCACCAATGCGTCCGCGTCAGAGCTGACCAGCCCCCCGGCGGATTCCGCCTGCTCTACCCGCTCGATGAGAGCCTGGTAATCTGCGGCCGCCCAGTTAATCTCAGCGTCCTCTCTGATCGCATCCTCAGCCTCAGGAGGAAAGGCGTCGATATCGACTTCGCTAACAAACAGCTTGAACTGGGATGCGTCCTCGCCGGGGACTTGCAGGTCAAACGACTCCAACTTCTTCGCGGGAAAGCTGTAGCGCCGATCGGGGAACAGGTCCAAGAGCGCAGCAACCCGAACCAACAACTCCGTGACGCGAGGATCAGCGATGCGAACTGCCGCATGGTCGTTTACAAAGACCCCGCCTCGGTCATTGACCAGGCGTCGCAAGGCCGCAAAGTCCGGCACGTTGGCGGCGAACTTTTCGGTCGCTGCAGTCACAAACCGCTGCCGAAGTTCGGCGCGGGTCAACAACGAATCGGCCATCGCCCTACCCTACGTAATGACACGCGGCATGGGCCGCGCCTCCGTCGACAGACCGCAGTCCTGGCTCATCCTGCGCACACTTGGCATCAGCGATCGGACAACGGGTTCGGAACGCGCAGCCCGATGGCGGATTCAGCGGAGATGGCAATTCCCCTCGCAGGAATTTTGATTCACGCTCGCGTTCGTGATCCGGGTCCGGCACCGGGATCGCGCTTAGCAAAGCCCGGGAATACGGATGTCGCGGCTTGCGGTACAACTCCTCAGCATCAGCCACTTCGACCACCTTGCCGAGATACATCACCATGACCCGGTCGCTGATGTGGCGGACAACAGCTAGATCGTGGGCGATGAACACCAATGACAGCTGCATCTCATGCTTCAGCTTGATCAGCAAATTGACGATCTGCGCCTGGATGGACACATCCAATGCCGAGACCGGCTCATCACAGATCACGACCTTCGGCTCCAGAATCAGCGCCCGGGCGATGCCGATGCGCTGACACTGACCTCCGGAAAATTCGTGCGGGTAGCGATTGATCTGGTTAGGGAGCAGGCCGACGCGCTTCATCATGGCCCGCACGCGCTCACGTCGGGCTTCCTTGGTGAGCCCTGGCTCATGCACACCCAGGGGCTCTCCGATGATCTCGCCCACGGTCATGCGCGGATTCAAAGCAGCAAGCGGATCCTGGAAAACCACCTGTAAATCACGTCGAGTCCGTTGCCAGTCGCCGCTCGACTGCGTGGTCAGTTCCTTGCCCAGCAGGCTGATGCTGCCGGCCGCGGTTGGCACCAGGCCGAGAATCGCCCGGGCCAAGGTGGATTTTCCGCAACCGGATTCGCCAACTACCCCGAGTGTCTCTCCCGGATGTAAATCCAGATTCACTCCGTTAACAGCGTGCAGCGTCTTCGGCTTGGAGAGCATTCCGGTGGCGATCGGAAAGCTCACCTTGACCTGACGCAGTGACAGCAGGGGCCGACTCATGTGGGACGTACCTCTTGAACATCCGCGTGGCAGGCGCGGCGGTGATCAGACCCGTCGACGGTCACCAACGCAGGCCGCTGCGCTACGCAGGATTCGTGCGCCCAGGCGCAGCGCGCCTCGAAGGGGCAGCCGGGTGGCAGATGGAGCAAGTCCGGCGGATTGCCAGGGATCGCCACCAATTCCGATTGGTGCACCGACTCCAAACTCGGGATGGAATCCAACAAACCTCGCGCATACGGGTGCGTCGGCCCCTTGAACAGCGTCCGGGCGCTGGCATGTTCCATGATCTGACCGCCGTACAGCACGAGTACGTCATCGCATAAATCGGCGACCACCCCAAGGTCGTGCGTGATCATGATGACGGCCACGCCGAACTCGGTTCGCAAATCGGACAGCAGGTCGAGGATCTGCGCCTGCACCGTCACGTCGAGCGCGGTTGTCGGCTCATCGGCGATTAACAGCTCGGGCCGGGTCAGCAACGTCATGGCGATCATGACGCGCTGGCGCATCCCACCCGAAAACTCATGCGGGTAGCGATGCACCCGATTCTTCGCATCGGGGATTCGCACGGCGTCGAGCATTTTGATCGACTCCTGCACCGCCTCTCGGCGTCCCATTCCACGATGTCGCACCAGCACCTCAGCCATCTGGGTGCTGACCTTGAGATAGGGATTGAGCGAGGTCATCGGATCCTGAAAAATCATTCCGATATGGGCGCCGCGGATGCGGTTCATGGTCCGCTGACTCGCACCAACAAGCTCTTGGTCCTTGAATCGAACAGAGCCTGTGACCTGTCCGTTGGCCGCCAGCAGCCCCATGATCGCCAGCGCGGTCTGACTCTTACCGGAGCCAGATTCACCCACAATGCCCAAGGTGGCACCGGCATCCAGCTCGAAGCTCAGGCCGTTGACGGCATCCACCACGCCGTCTTCCGTCGTGAACCGTACACCCAGGTTGTCGACCGTCAAAAGCATGGGCTACCGATCCTTGGGGTCCAGGGCATCGCGCAGCCCGTCCCCGACGAAGTTGAAGCAGAACAGCGTGATGGCCAAGAAGCTCGCCGGGAATGCCAGCGTCCACCAGGATGACTCCATCTCACGAGCGCCTTCATTCACCAGCGCCCCCCAAGACGTGGACGGCTCCTGCACCCCCAGGCCCAGAAAACTCAGGAAAGACTCCACCAGAATGACCCGGGGGATCGTCAGCGTCACGTACACGACGACCACACCCAGCAAATTAGGAACGACGTGCCGCAGGATGATGTTTCGGGTACTCACGCCCATGGCCTGTGCCGCCTCGACAAACTCTCTGCCCTTTAGCGTCAGCGTCTGCCCCCGGACGATTCGCGCCATGTCCAGCCAAGTAATCGCGCCGATGGCCACAAAGATCAACACGATGTTGCGACCAAACAGCACCATTAACAGAATGACCAGGAACATGAACGGCAATGCGTAGAGGATGTCGACAACGCGCATCATCACCGCGTCGACCCGACCACCCAGGTAGCCGGCGGTCGCACCCCAGGCCGTGCCGATTAACAGGCTGACCGCCGTGGCGACGATTCCGACCAGCAGCGAGATCTGCCCGCCCACCAAGGTCCGTACGAACAAATCACGCCCGACCGAATCCGTGCCGAACCAGTGACCGTCACTCAGGCTGGGGGCAGTGGCCACCTTGTCCCAGTCCACCGCATCAAAGCTGTAAGGCGCGACCAGCGGCCCCACGAAACACAGCAGCAGCATGAACACCAAGATCACCAGACTGGTCACCGCAGCCCGATTGCGGCGCAGCCGTCGCCAGGCGTCTACCCATAGGCTGCGCCCCTGAACAATCTCATCGCCATCGAGCACGTCCGATACGTCTTGTGCGGCTTGTGTGGTCATTGGGCACGCACCTTCGGGTCCAGCACGCTGTAGAGCAGATCCACCAAAAAGTTGAACACGATGATCAATGCGCCGTAGAAGATCACCACACCGAGCACCAGCGTGTAGTCACGGTTCAGCGCGCCTTGGACAAAGAAGCGACCCAAGCCGGGGATGGAGAAGATCTGCTCCATCACCACCGACCCGGTGATGATCCCTGCGGTGGCCGGGCCGAGATACGACAGAACCGGCAGGAAGGCAGGCTTTAGCGCATGGCGCAGCATCACCTGTCGCATCGGTAGTCCCTTGGCGCGAGCCGTCCGCAGATAATTCGAGCGCAGCACCTCAATCATGCTGCCGCGCATGATGCGCGCCACGTAGGCCACCTGTGGCAGGGCCAATGCGATGACCGGCAGCACCATGTTGGGCCAGGCGCCATTGTTCCACCCGCCCGCCGGCAGCCAGCCCAACGCAACCGCGAATACCAGAATCAACAAAGGGGCCACGACAAAGTTCGGAATCGAGATTCCCGTCATGGCGACGGTCATCATGCTGTAATCGGTTACCGAGTTCTGCCGCATGGCGGCGATCATCCCGAACAGCGAGCCAAACACGACGGCGACAATCATTGCCGAGATGCCCAGTTTCAGCGAGACCGGGAACCCCTGTGCGATCAATTCGTTGACCGAGTAGTCAACGTATTGAAACGACGGCCCCAGATCGCCCTGCAACACATCGCCAAGATAGTTCGCGTATTGGACCAGCAAAGGCTTATCAAGACCGTAAGCGGCATCCAGATTGGCGCGAACTTCGGGAGGAACGGGTTTTTCGAGGTCGAATGGCCCGCCCGGCGCCAGACGCATCATGAAAAAGGCCAACGTGATCAGCACCAGCAGCGTCGGTATGGCAGCTGTCAGCCGTTTGAGGGCAAAGCTCAGCATGGCTTCAGACCATCGGTTGCGAAGAGTGGGCGCACGTCATCAATGCGCCAGGATGCGCCAGTGCTTGGTGTAGTGATGGTCCATGATGTTGGACACAAACCCGTCCACGTAGGGCTTCACCAAGCCTTTTTCGACGTAGTAGTAAATCGGCATGATGGGCTGATCAGCCAGCAACATCCGCTCGGCCTGCTCCATCAGTTTGGCGCGTCTGGCCATATCCGTTTGCACGGCAATCTCGGCCAGTAGCGCGTCGTATTCCGGATTGTTGTACCCGGAATCGTTGATGCCATGCTTGGAGTGCAGTAATTCCAGGAAGGTGTACGGGTCGTTGTAGTCGCCAATCCAGCCCGCGCGGAACACCTCGGTGTCCTGCTTCAGCTTGCGCGTCTGCAGGAACACCTTCCACTCTTCGTTAATCAGCGTGTAATCAACCCCCAGCACGGCGCGCCACATGGCCGCCACGGCCAGCGAAACCTTCTTATGGTTTTCGTGAGTGTTGTAGCGAATTTCCACCTGCAGCGGATTGTCTTCCGAGTATCCGGCTTCCCGGTATAGGCGCCGTGCCTCAGCGAACCGGGCCTCCCGGTCCAAATCGGCGTAGTCCGCCACCTGGGATTCGTAACCGGTAATCCCGGGCGGGACAAATCCGTAAGCCGGTTGCTCGCCCAACTTAACGATCTTGTCGCAGATCACCTGGCGATCAATGGCCATCGACAAGGCCCGTCTCAGCTTGACGTTGTCCTTGAACGGCGGCTTGGTGACATTGAAGCCAAAGTAGTACACACCCAGGTAGGTTGACACCTGTAATTCGTCACCGAGATTTTCGCGAATCCAGGCGACCTGCGACACCGGCACGTCATAGGTGTAGTCCAATTCACCGGCGCGATAGCGCTTGAGTTCCGATGACTGATCCTCGGTGGCGTAGTAGTAGACCGTGTTAATCGTGGTGTTGTCGTCATCCCAGTACTGGGGGTTGCGCTCCAGCACGATGTGAGATTGCACAACCCACTCGCTCAGCACGTAAGCACCATTGCCCACCAAGTTACCCGGTCGCGAGAACTTGTCGCCGTGTTCTTCAATGCTGGGGCGATGCACCGGGTAGGTGCTTGAGTGATTGAGCAAGCCCAGAAAATACGGTGTGGGTGCCTTTAGGCGGATCTCAACGGTGAGATCATCCAGCGCACGAACCGCCAATTCTTCGACCGGTAGCTTGCCTGCCACCACACGTTCGGCGTTCTCGATGGGCGCCAGAATCTGAGCGTACTTGGAGGCGGTCATCGGATCGGCGCTGCGCCGCAGCCCGAACACGAAGTCCTGCGCCGTCACCGGGTCACCATTCGACCATCGCGCCGCTTCGCGAAGGCGGAAGGTGTAAACGGTCCCGTCTTCCGAAATGGTCCAGGATTCCGCTGCGCCAGGGACGATGTCCCCGTTGGGTGCTTCGCCAGTCAATCCCTCGTAGAGGTCGCGAAGAATATTCGACGAGGGCACGCCCTCGGCCTTATGCGGGTCGAGTGTCTGAGGCTCAGCCCCGTTGCCCTTGCGAAGCACCTGTTCGGCGGCCAGCTCCACCGCCATTGCCTGGGTGGCACCCAGAACCAAGACAACACTCGCCACGAGCGCATGTATTGCGCGTCGCATGGTCTCCCCCCGAAGGTTCTTTAGCCTTCTGCAGCCAAGTGCGCGAGCCAGGCCTGCGCCTGAGACTTGGTAGAACTATCGTTGCGTGCGGCCAGAAACGCCTGCCGGGCTTCTTCTGTGCGCCCTTGGTTCCAGGCGGCGACGCCCATCATCAGCTGCACTTCACCCCGATCATCGACACCCTTGGCCAGCGCATTCTTCAGCGCCTCCTCGGCCTTGGTCCAGTTCTCATCGTCGATGTAAATCTGACCAAGACGGAACCAGATGCGACCATCGGAAGCCAGCGGCGCAGCGGCGGTATAAGCCTCCAGCGCCTCGGCGTTCTCGCGTGCCAGCTGCCAAGCGGTGCCCAGCTTCTCCAGCGAATCAAGATCACGCTTGATGATGCCCTGCTCCATCCCGCGTTGGAGCACTTCCGCAGCCTTGTAGGGGATCTCAAGGAACAGGTACACATTCGCCAGATTCTCCAGCTCACGTTCCGTATCCAGAAATCCCTGGCGTCCGGCCAGCGCAAGTACAGCCAACGACTCCGGGTCATCCTTCATCTCAAGGAAGACGCCTGATAACTGCTTCCAGTAATCCTCTTTGATCGGATGCAGGGAGATCAACTTGACCAGCGTTTCAGCAGCGGGCTTGAACTGCTTTTGCTCGTAATGGATCGCGAGTTTGAGCTGATACCAAGTCTCGGGCACATCCTTCTTGGAGCGTATGGCTCGATCCACAAAGGGGAGGGCCTTGGCGTACTGCTTCTTGTCGACGTAGATGCTTGCGATCAGGATGTAGGCATCAGGAGACGGATCGCTGCAAGTTTCATCGAGATAACGCAGCAAGTACTTGATGGCTTCGTCTTTCTGCTCGACTGCGTAATACAACTGCCCCAAGTTGTTCAGCATCTGCTCGTGCTGAGCCTGCGGCAGCGCATTCAGCTCGATCGCCTTGCGAAATGCCGGGATCGCGTTCCGGTAGTTGTCCTGCGATGCCCAGGCAAAGGCCTCCGTTTGATAGACCAGTGCCTGCTCGTACTCGTTGCGCTTGATCTTGGGCAGCAGTTCGCGCACACCCTCAATCGCATCGTTGTACTTCTCTTCCGCAATGTCTTCCTGGATACGCGTGAGACGGCGGTAGGTGAACTCCGTGAGCGACCCGGATGCTTCGCGGGGATTCTCGCAATCGGTCTGGGCCTGCGCGGACGGTGAAACCGCCAGCGTGCCCAGCAACACAGCCCCTACCAATGCCGGTAATGTCTTAACCATTGTCATCAGTTCAACGTAAAGTTCAGGGTCTGCGTCGCAGACTGCTCAACGGGCTGGCCATCGATAATTCTCGGCTTGAACTTCCACTTGAGAATCGCAGCGATCGCTGCCCGCTCGAATACCCCACGCGGACTCGCGTCGGTCACCTTCGCGTCCCGCACCGTGCCATCCGGATTGATCACCAATGACATGGTGACGTATCCCTCGGTCCCGGCTCGGGCCGCACGCCTGGGATACTGGGGTTGGATCCGGACCAACGGCACCGCCTGCGAACTACCGGACGTCTGTCCCGCACTATAAGTCCCCAAGAATGGCCCACCGCCGATATTGGTCGGCAGGTTGAGGTTCGGCAAGTTCATCTGCTGCGGCTGCTGCTGCGGCTTCGGCGTCTGCACGGACTTCAGCTTCGGCGGCGGCGGCGGCTTCTTCGGCGGTGGTGGTTTCTCCGGTTTGCGGCGCTCACGTTCCTGAAGCGTTTCCTGACGCTTCAGGCGTACAAAGTCGATCCCGCCCAGGTCTTCCCGCTTGGCCAGATCACCGCCACTGAGATACACGAGGGCGTGCATCATCCAGAACAGACCAACGGCAACGACCACCGCCAATCCGATTGCTCCGAGTCTTCGCATGTCTTTTCCTGTCGCCTGGCTCTAGGCGCCCGTTAGCTGCCGGGCTCTTGAGCGGCAATTGACACGTTTTCGACACCGGCCAGTCGGACTTGATCCATGACCTCGACAAAACGTCCGGTTTCGGAGGCCTTGTCTGCGATGATCACGACGGCGCCCTCCGGGTTCTCGGCATGCAGTCTTTCGACATTCGCACGCACCGAGCGAATATCCACCTGACGCTTGTCAATCCACACATCACCATTGGAACGGATGGCGATCAGGATGTTGCCGGCCTCCTTACGCTCAGCGGTGCTGGCGTTCGGACGGCTGACATCGATACCGGCCTCCTTCACAAAGGAGGTGGTCACGATGAAGAAGATCAGCATGATGAACACGATGTCGAGCATCGGTGTCATGTCGATAGCCGCTTCTTCCTCTTGCGAACTCGCTCTACGACGCATGTTCGTATTCCTCGATCAATGCGAGCCGAGCTCGTCTTCTAGCTCGCGTCGCTCACGCTTGGCTAGATTTTCGAGCTGCACGCTGAAATAAATGCCGGACAACGCCACCACCATGCCAGCCATGGTCGGCAGTGTTGCGCGGTAGACACCGGATGCCATCGCCCGGGCATTCCCCGTGCCAGAAATGGCCATCACGTCAAAGACGGACACCATGCCGGTCACAGTGCCGAGCAGCCCGATCATCGGGCAAAGCGCCACCAGCGTCTTGATGGTCAGGACCGAGCGCGCCACTGATTTCGAAGTTTCCGATATCAGACGAGCGCGCAGCCCTTTGGACAACCAGCTCCGTCGGTCCGCCTGCTGGTCCCACTGCTCGATTGCCGCCTGCTTGAGCTTCGGATACGTGAAGCTCACAAACAGCAGGCGCTCAATGATCAGGCTCCAGAGCCCGATTGCCACGAACAGCAGGATCCAGACGATCGGACCTCCGTTTTCCAGGAAGTCCAGAATCGACGCAAATGGCTCAAGCTGCAGCATTGGAGCCCTTGTGCTCAGCGATGAGACCCACGGACTCCTCGTCCAGCGTCTGGATGATCCCCTTGGCGCGGCTGGCCAGCATGCTGTGGATCAGGATGAGCGGAATCGCCATCACCAGACCCAGCACGGTGGTCATCAAGGCCTGCGAGATACCGCCGGCCATCAGCTTCGGATCGCCCGTGCCATACAGGGTGATCGACTGGAACACCTGGATCATGCCGGTCACGGTGCCGAGCAAGCCGAGCAGCGGACCGATGGCTGCCAGAATCTTAATGATCGACAACCCACGTTCCACCGCCGGGGTCTCCTTGAGTACCGCTTCATCCATGCGCAGTTCGATGGTTTCGGTATCGGCGGTTGGATCCTGGTAGTACGCCTGCAACACACGACCCAGCGGGTTGTTGTCCTTCGGCTCGCCGATGTTCTTTTTCTGCCCTGCGATCTTGGCGCTCAGTGCACCCAGCGACAGGAACTTCAGCAGCGAGATCAACAGACCAATCACGGTCAGACCGATGATCAGCCAACCGATCATGCCGCCCTCGCTTTCCATCACACGCTGGATCAGGTTGCGCTCCTGAATCTTGGCGCGTAGCAGCGTGCCCTGACTGGGATCGACCACCATGGTGTGATAACCGCTGGACTGCTCGACGAAGTTTTCAACCACAGAGAGGTAGCTCGCAGATGGCTGCTTGGGCAGCTTGCGGAACTTGCCTTCGACACCGGTTTCGTAGGTGACGAATTCGCCATCAACCACAGCGGTGAAGGTACCCAGTCGCACGACCGGCTTGGTCGCTTGCTCACCGTCGCCCTCGACGACTGTGGCGTCGAAGCGCACCACCTTGCCCAACTCGGTCATCTCACGCTGCATCTCAAACCAAAGCTGTTCCAGCTTGGCGATCGAGGGCAGCCGTTTGGACTCGGCAAGATCACCCAGGAATTCCATTCGCTCAGAGCCCAGCTGGGCCGTGACCATCGAGTTCTGAGCGGCGGAGTAAACATCACCCGAAACCTGGCGCACCACACCGAACATCTCACCCAGCGCACCGGACTTATTGGTCAGCGTGGTCTCGAGTTCGGCGAGCGTCTCTTCGTTCTGATCGAAGGTGGTCGACAGCTCGTCAGCCCGGCGCTCCAGTGCGGCCAGTTCGGCCTTGGCTTGCTTCAGCAGCGCGGCCTGCTGATTGCGCTGACTGCGGAACTCCTGGATCCGACGTTCGTTCTCTTTGTTCTCTGCCGAGCGAGCTGCGCGGGTCTGCTGCAGCAGCTCATCCAGCGACTTGGCCTGCGCACCAACATGGGGCGCCGCGAGCATGCTGGCAGCGCCGATCAGGCAGGCGGCCACGCGAGTAATCTGACCGTGCATTAGTTGGCCTCCTGCGGTGCTTGAACGGGCATGAGCATGAGATTCGGCGGTGACTGCTTACGCGCAATCTTCAGCCCATCCGTCACAAAGTCTTCGAGATCCGAATCGACCACCCACTGGCGGGATTCGTTGTTCCAGTAGCCGAACTCTTCACCGTTCGGGGTCGAGTACAGCAGGGCGAGACGACCGACGCGCAGGAAGTCCACCTCGCGGCCGGTATCACCCAACTCACCTTGGTAGGCCTCGATGTTCCGGCCGAACTCCATCTCGATCTGATAGGCCTCGAGAATGCGGCGGTACTTCTCGGCCGTAGAGATGTCCGCACGTGACATCAGCGTTTCCAATTCGGCGACGCGATCACTGCGCTCCTTCGGCAGGAAGGGCACATCCAGCGCCACAAACTGATCCAGCGCCGTGATCATGTCCTCCATCAGCGGCAACACACCGCGATTGGTGGACTCGATCTGCTGAAGCTGCTCCTCGATGGAGCCGATCTCTTCCTGCTGTGCCGCAACCTGGCGTTCGAGCTGTGCGACATAGCTCTTGAGCGAGTCGATCTCGATCAGCGTGGCCCGATAATCCGCAACAATGGCCTGCGTTTCATCGTCGAGATTGTCGATCTGGCGCTGGGTGCCTTTCGCATTGCGTTCAGCCTGAACCTGCGTCTGAATCACACGGTTCACGGTTGCCGTGCTGGCTGCTGCCGGAAGGGCAAGCCCCAGCATGCCTGACGCAACAACACCAATAATGAGGCGCTGAGCAGTCATGTCACTCATACAAGTCATCCTAAAAAAGGGTCATATCAGACAAGGCGCGATCGCGCCTCATGGTTACGCCGGAGCGTACCACAGTCGATGCCCCGGTCAGCACAGACCGGGACGCAGGCGGGCGTACACGCATGGAGCATGCCAGCCACCCATGCCGACTTAGGCTGCTTCGGGTAAATCCTTAAACCAGGCATTGAAGGCAACGGTAATCCGCTCCCCAGTCCCCCGATATGGCAGCACTTGGTGCATCAGCCAGGAGGGAAATAACACCAACTGCCCTGGCTCCAGCGCGATTTCCTTATGACGGTTAGACCAAGGAGCTCGCATGTTGGCCACCGACATATCGGAGAACGAGCCTGCACCCGGCACCGGGTGCATGAACTGCACCCGCGCGGATTCCACGGGACTCCCATCGGGATAGCCCGAATCCACGCAGTAAATCCCGCTCCAGGTCGCCATCGGGTGATTGTGCATGCCGAACTGACCGGACTGACGGGTGATGTGAAACCACGCGTCTGCCGACATCCGTAGCCGGGACACGCGCTCACGGTCGTACCCGTTCAGTTCAGCGACCGCGCGAAACACCGCAGCGGTACAAAAATCGCGCAAGGTGCCGACATTCACATCGTCCCAATGAAACAAATCGAATCGACTCTCAAACAAATTCCGATCGATCTGCATGGTGGGGTTGATGTTCGCGTAAACCGCCCCTTCTGCCTCACGACTCAGAAACAGCGCTCTGAGCTTTGGATTCAGCGAGTCGGCACCTGGCAGCTGGGTTTGAACGAACGGGACTGCAAAAGCAGGTGAAATCTGAAATGGCACCTCAGCCATTGTCGTAGCCCTCCAGCTCATCGCCTAACGCATCAATCAGGGGGTTCAAGGCATCTCCGTAACGCTTCCAGCGCTGGACTGCAGCCTTGTATATCGGCGAACGAACCTGCCAGCGGCTGGGTGTCAGGACAGGCCGCTCATCTTCGTAGTAACGCAGGCACTGATCATCCCACGGCAACCCGACAGCCGACACCAGAGCTCGGGTCTGCTGCTCGGGATCGGACACCATCGCTTCATACTCGCAGACATGCATCCTCTCACCGAGGTGCGCCTGCCAGTGCCGCATCAGCCTCGCGTACTGCCGAATATAAAAACCAATGTCGGACAAATCCGTGGCGTATTTCTGCGCAAGCCCGAAGTTCTCGCCGTATATCGAAACACCGATGTCGCGCGGATCACGTCGACACCAGATGACATGGGCGTTGGGGAATAGCGTCAGAATTAAACCGACGTAGTGGTAATTCATCGGCGCCTTGTCAATCAGCCGACCAGCACTGACCCGCTTGCGCTCCATGAGCGCCCCAAGGTAGCGCATGGCCGTTTGCTGGGTGAGCTCCGGGTTCAACGACGCCACGACCTCAGGCCAGCGCTGGATAGAGTTCGCCCGTGCCGGCAGGGCCTTGGCCAATTTCGGAATGTCCGGCAGCTCTCCGTACCCGTACGCATCCGGATGCGAGGCGAGAATCTGCTCGACCAGAGATGTCCCACTGCGGGGCATACCCACGATGAAGACGGGCCGCGGATCGTCCACCCCCCAAAGCCGCGACTGCGAGAGAAATTCTGGGGAAAAGGCCTCGATCAGCCGATCGATATACTGGCTGCCCGTCTCCCTGTCGTAAGGTCCGGCCTGTTCCCGGCGTGCCGCGTTGGCCTGCGCCCAGACCGACATCGCCGCGGCCGCGTCCCCCTTGGCATCCAGCGCCTTGCCCAATCCAAATCCAACATTGGCCCGAGCCTTTGGTGGCTGCTGGTCATCTGCCAGCAGCGCACGCGCCGCCGCCAGGTCGTCGTCAAGGGCATCACCACGCAGGAGCGTCAGCAGCCCCTCCAGCGCCATGGGTGCGCCTGCATCCAGCGCCAGCACCTTACGATACTCACGCTCGGCGCCCGCCTTGTCCGCAAAATCTTCCAGCAACTGGGCGAAACCAAGCCGCAGATCCGGCGATTCGGGGAAACGGATCACGCCCTGACGATAAGCCTCCAAAGCTTCATCTAGGCGGCCACGCTTGAACAGCAATCCCGTTAACCCGATGTAGCCAGCCTGCTCGGCAGCCGGCACTTTCAAGGCCCGGCGCCACACATCCTCCGCTTTCGACCAGTCACCCGCTGCCTGCATGGCCCGGGCGTAAGTCATATACGTACCCACCAAGTTCGGATCGAGCGTCAATGCCTGCTCGAACGCGCCGGCGGCCTCCCCATAGCGCTTCAAGTCAACAAACGCCTTGCCGAAGTTGTGCCATGCCGCTGCATCCTTCGGGGCCAGCTCCAGTCGCCGCTGCCAATGTTCCAGTGACTCCTCAAGCCGGCCAGCCATCATCAGCGTCAACGCCAGATCGGCACGCGCATCCGAATGATCAGGCGCGAGGCGCACCGCTTCCATCAGCAACTGAATGGCGCTGTCCGGCTGACGACGCTGCCAAGCGATGACGGCCAGACCGCGCCGGGCATCGGTACCCAGCGCCGGGTCGTGCATGTACTCCGAGAAGATCTCCCTGGCTCGGTCCAATTCGCCACGCCGATAAAGGTCAAACGCGGTCGCGATACGTTGTGCACCAGCACCTGCTGGCGCCGTCTGAGAATTATTGTTCACGTAAACCCTCTAAGACCCAGCCCATCTCTTCTCCCTGCTCCGACAGCGTGGAGACTGTGATGGACCGGAAACCCAGACGCTCGAGTCGCGCCCGGTACTGTTCGATAGCCTGCGCATCGAGTGCCGATGCACATAGGGCGTCCAGCCGCGCCAGGTGAGCCACCAGACCAGACCGCAGTTGCTGCAGTTCGGTCTCGGCCCGCGCGCGTCCCAACTGGGGAACGCTGCCCAACAGCACGGAGATTTGTTGCAGCGATTCCTCTGCGTAGCCGCCATGAGTCAGCGCACGTGCCTGCTCCATCAGACCGGCAACCGCCGCATTGTAATGTGACCGCGTAGCGACCGCAGCCGGGCTGCTGTTGAGCGCCTGACGCCCGGCCGGGGTGGCTGCTTGCAACAACAGCGGCAGCATCTGCGCAGCACGTTCGAGGACGCCCTGGGGTTCAAGCAGCGTGCGTAACACCACGCACTCGTCCTGAGCCACCCGCTGCAGTCGTGAGCCCTGCTTGTGCAGCACCCAGCACAGGTTGCACTGCGGCGCGACGGCTCCCTCGACAGCATCCCAGGCTGATTCCGTGGCGCCATACTCGAAGGCAAACTGACTGATCAACCCGGTGAACTCGGCCGTCGGCTCCAGCGCATCGAATGGTGTTTCTGAATGCAGGGTAAAACGCGGCGTTGCGCCGGCACCCTCATCACCGACCTGCCCGGTTGGATTCAGCTGTGCAGCATCCACGCCGATCAATGTGGGCTCTGTTCCGACTTCAAACTGACCGGCGAGAAACCGCAACAACCCACCGTTGCCGCAGCCCAATTCCAGCACCCGGTCTGCCGGCCCCAGCCGACTCGCAAAGCGCTGCCACAGGGCCTGCGTCTGCGGCCCGTAAAAACCCGAAAACGTGGTGGGGCAGGAGTGCAAATGCCCCTGCGCCCAGTATTGGCTCCAACCCGGATCAGCTGCGCCCGCCGCGGTCATATCATCACGATTTATCTGCCCCAAAAAACACAGGGCCCTTTCGGGCCCTGTGCACTGCCTTGCTGCGGTTCGTTTAGAAGCGCTGCGTGTACTTCACGTACGGCTGACGACCGTACTGGTCGTAGAGGTCGAAGTTGTAGTTACGACCCTGACCATCCGTACCGGCCGAGCTTTCCGGCGGGTTACGATCGAAGACGTTGAGCGCACCCAGTGCGATCGTGCCGTCGACAAACGGAATGTCATAACCAACCTGCACGTCCCACGTGGTGTAGGAAGGCACGTTTCCGGTCTGGCGTCCGTCTTCCACACCCTGCGCGTAGTCAGAAATGTAGTTGCCGTTAATCGCGGCCGTCACCGGACCAAACGTCCAGGCATTGTCCAACGTCACGCGCAGATCGGGTGCACCGGGATCACCGGCCTGGTTCCGCCCTCCATCCTGCTCGTAGCTCAGAACATGCGTAGCTTCCAGGTGCGACTTAATCGTGCCGAGGTTGCCCGGGACTGCAAAATTGAAGTCCATGGACACATCGATGCCGTCGGTCTCCAATTCACCGTCATTAGCGAAACCAGCCACAACACGCACGATGCGGTTGGAGGGAGCTTGACGCTCAACACCCAGTCCAGCCGGGATGGGGTCGCCAGCCGCCAGACGGTTCACGATGTCACCAGGCGAGATGAAGCTGATCAGTTCATCGATCTTAATGTGGTAGTAGTCCACCGAGAAGTTGAACCACGACGTCACATCCATGGCAAAGCCAACCGCGTACTGATCCGACTCTTCGGCTTCAAGTTCAGGGTTGGCCAGGATGATGGTGCTGACCTGCTGCGACGTCGAGCAGGTACCGCCGCTGAAGGTGCCACCGGCCGCTTCACAGGTGGCCTGGTCGTTGTTGATCGACTCGGCCGACGGGGTCGGCAACTGGCTGATCACGTCCAGCGTCGGGGCACGGAAGCCCTGACCGACGGAAGCGCGAACCGTCATGTTCGACAGCGGCTGGTAACGAGCACTCAGCTTCGGCGCGAAGTTCGTACCGGAATCGTTGTAGTCCTCGTAACGACCCGACAGCGTGACTTCGAGGGAGTCGATCGCCGGCATGAACATTTCGAAGAAGGCCGACTTCACGCGACGGTCGGTACCGGCCGAGTTGCCCGCTGTACCACCGATGACGCCCGCTTCCTGCAGCGAATCGTACTGGTCGAAGTATGACTCCTCACGGTACTCCAAGCCCACCGCAGCAGCCGACGTGCCGCCCGCCATGTCGAACAAGTCCATCGACGCTTCGACAAAGGCCTCGTCGGTGATCCACTTGGAATCACGGGTGACAGTTGCCTTCATGGCGTTGAGGACATCGTCCGGGTTGCCCGCCGGATTAAAGATGTCATACGAGCCATCGTTGATGAACTGTTCGGCAATCGGAATCACAACGTAGTTGCTGCCCAGCTCGTAGAACCGGTACTCGTTGTGTCGCACGCCGATGTCCAAATCCACGGGACCGACGACACCCGAAAAGATACCGCTCACGTCGTAAACATTGGCATCAGTCTTGTTGTCGCGCGGGCCCAGACCGGCAAAGCGATGGTAGAGGAACAAATCCTCACCCACCGGGTTGTTCGGGCTGTTGGCATCAACCGCGATCTGCACGTCGTTCAGCGACGGTGCGTAACGACCGAAGGACGTTGCACGCGTGATGCTGGCGTTGACGTTGACACCCCAGTTGTCCGAGAACTGGTAATTACCCTGTACGAACAGGCCCTGACTGCCGGTTTCGGCCTCGTCAGCAGATACCAGAGTGAAGTCGTAACCACAGAGGTTGACCGGATCGCCGCTGGGATCGTCGACCCCAATGGGATAGGCAAAGTAACCCGGCGTGGGGTTCGGGCAGCCACCAGGCACAGCTTCGTACAGGAAGAACCCGGTGTCGTCGTCGAAGTAGTCACCGTCAGCGTCGTTGAAGTCAGGGCTGACGTTACCTTCCAGCAGGCCGAGGTAGGAGAAGTTGTTCGAGAAGAAGCTCGCACCCGGCGTGTTGTAGAGGCTGTCGCGGGCAAAGATGATCTCGCGTTCGAAAAACGATGCGCCGAACACGATGTTGCCTTTCTCACCCGAGATACCCGACGTGATCTGACCGCCGCGGCTGTCACCGCCCTCGCGGGCCGTGGTCTGATCCTGGTACGTGATCTGAGTGCCGCTGAAGTCCTTGCGGGTGATGATGTTCACCACACCGGCAATGGCGTCGGAACCATAAATGGCCGAAGCACCGTCCTTCAGGATTTCAATGCGCTCAACGACCGCGATCGGAACAGCATTCAAGTCCTGCGCAGACGGGGCAAACGGCGCCTTGGGCGCACGACGACCGTCGATCAGGACCAGGGTACGCTCGGAACCCAGGCCACGCAGCGAAACCGACACCAGCGACTGGGCGGAGCTACCGGACTGGGCACGGAAGGCACCAAAGGTATTGAACGTGGTGTTGCGAAGCAGCTCACCCACCGAGGTAAAGCCACTGCGTTCGATGTCGGCCCGGTCGATGACCGCGACCGGCAACGCGCCTTCGATGTCGGCACGACCCAGACGCGAACCGGTGACCTCGAATTCCCCAAGGTCTACGGCCTCTTCGTCTTCGGCCCCATCGTCGGTTTGAGCCACTGCTACTTGCGGAGCTGCTGCGTATGCAAACGCCGCTGCAATCGCTGCAGACAGCGGATTGAGCTTCAGCATTCCGCGCGAGTTTTCGTCACGCTTGAGCATTGAGTATTTCTCCATGGAGTTTATTCAGGCTTTGTGCCTTTGAACTTATGCTTCCCGACGAGGTCCGACCTCAGCGGTTCGGCCGTAGACTAGCCCCGCGTTTAGCGAAGCGTCAACAAAGCGTCATAACGACATAACCGCGCTGCAATTTCCCCGAGCACACGCACGCGTTCGCCAGCACACCCACCCCCCTGGTTTCATCCATGTGGATGATCCCCGAAGGACATACCCGCGGCAGCTAGCAGAAACCGTGCCGTCTCAGTCCAGCGGCCGCGCTCAATCTGATGGGCGATAGCGCTAATTGAGGTGTGGTGGCACAGTAGCGCTCACTTCTCAGCGGGTTGTCGCCGGACCTCGGCGCGGCGGACTTCAACGGATCGTGCGTGGCTAAACAACAGAACGGAATCGACGAGAACGACCAGGGCAGCACCACGCCCGATTACCCGGTCATGATTGGCGTGGTGGCTTCTGCCGGCGGTCTGGCGGCCCTCAAGGCCTTATGTGGCGAGCTGGATCAATTGGTCGGCGCGTCCGTGATGATCACGCAGCACGTCTCGCCGACCCATCATAGCCAGCTCCCCGAGCTGCTTGCGGCCTGTACGGAATGCAAGGTCGAAACGGCCAAGACGGGCATGCGCCCGGCGGCCGGCACAATCTATGTCGTGCCACCTGATCGCGATGCTGTCTTTCAAAGTGGCGTCATCCGATTGCGCAAGCCTGACCCGGATACCAGTGCGCATCCCTCCGGCGACCGGCTCCTCGTCTCAATCGCGGCCAGCTGCGATGAACGCTGTGTCGCGGTCATCCTTTCCGGCACCGGGCAGGACGGCAGCACGGGCGCCAAGGCGGTCAAGGCTGCAGGCGGTGTGGTGCTCGTACAAGACCCAGACACCGCGCAATACGACGGCATGCCGCGCGCGGCCATCCGAACCGGCTGTGCCGATTCGGTCAGCACCCCGGCCGAGATCGGTCGACGCCTGGACACCATCGGGCGCAGCACTGGCGGGCTGTTTCTACACGAACTACCCAACCGTGATCTGGACGACGATTACACGCGGGTCTGCCGCATCGTGCGCCGCAAGACCGGTTTGCGGCTGGACAACTACAAGCGCGGCACGGTGCTTCGCCGAATTCGTCGCCGTATCGGGATGTCTTCGGCCGCATCGCTGGACGACTACTGCGACCTGCTGGACAACGATGAGGGCGAGGCCCGGCAACTCGCCTCGGATGTGCTGATCCCGGTCACTGCTTTTTTCCGCGATACCGGTGCGTTCAAGGCGATGGCCAAAGCGGTGAAGGAGGTCATGACGGACCGCCCCTCCACCGACATGGTGCGATGCTGGGTGGCGGGCTGCGCCACCGGCGAGGAAGCCTATTCGCTGGCGATTCTTCTTGCCGAGGCACGGCGCGGTCAGCCGGACGCCCCGGACTTCATGATTTTTGTCAGCGATCTAAAGCGCGAGGTCGTCGATGTGGCACGGAGAGGTATCTACCCCGCCGCGGCCCTCGAGCCCATTCCAAAAGAGCTGCGTGACCGCTACTTCGAGCACGTGTCGGACGAGTATCACGCCTCCAAGCTGCTGCGCCGGCGCATGGTGTTCGCAACCCAGAACCTGATCGACGATCCACCGTTCTCGCGGATGGACATGATCACCTGCCGCAATGTGATGATTTATTTCTCGCCCGAGTCGCAGCGACGGGTGCTCGGGATATTCCACTACGCCCTCAACAAGGATGGCATCCTCTTCCTGGGCAAGTCCGAGACGCCCGACAAGTACGGCGAGCTGTACTCGGCCATCGATGCGCGGGCTCGTATCTACCGCCGCGTTGAGGGCGCACGGGCCGAGGACGCCCAGCTGCGCTCGGCGTTCGACCCCACACCGCGGACACCCGCCACCAAACGCCAGCGCGTCGACAGCCAAGCCGAAGCGCTGACAAATGCGGTGCATTCAGCAGCCGTCAAGCTGTTTGCGCCACCCTCGGTGGTGATTGATGACGCGAACCGCCCGGTGCACGTCATCGGCGATGTCTCGCCCTTTGTTGGACTGCCATCCGGGCCGACGCAGTGGAGCGTGTTCGATTTACTCGCCGCGCCGATCTTGGCGGAGGTCCGCGCGATGGTGTTCCGCTGCCGCAGCGAGGGCAGCAGCGTGGAAGGCGGCACCTACACCATCGAGAAAGACAATCAGATGATTGCGTTCTCGCCCTCGGTCCATCAGACCACGATTAATGACGTGCGCTACGTCATCATCGCGTTCCATATCCGGGAAGATGAGGCGTACGGCGCCGGCCGGGGCGACGACGACACCGGCAATGCCATTGCCAACGAACTCGAACGCGAGCTGGCCACCACACGGCTGCATTTGCAGACCGTGCTGGAGGAAGTCGAATCAGCCAACGAAGAGTTGCAAAGCCTGAACGAGGAGCTGCAGTCGTCCAACGAAGAGCTGCAGTCCACGAATGAGGAATTGCAGACCTCCAATGAGGAGATGCAATCCACCAACGAAGAGCTGATGACGGTCAACGACGAACTGGCCGTCAAGAGTGACGAGCTGGCGGGCACGGCCCGCGACCTGGAGATCATCAAGGAGACGCTGAACTTTCCGCTGATCGTGCTCGACGAGAACCAGCGCATTCGTCGCTACAACAGCGCGGCCAGTACAGTGCTCGAACTCGGGTCCATCAAGGAAAGCGCCAACATCCGTAGCGCCGGCTGGACCGTCCAGTTCAAGCAATTGGGCGCCGGACTCGCCAAACTCACCGGCGACGAGGATGAAGCCTCGGTGACACTGGAGTCCGATGACGGTCGCACCTGGCGGGTGCACTCCAGCCGCTACAAGGACAGCGAAAAGACCTTTGGCGGGCACGTCATCACGTTCATGGAGATCAGCGAGGAGCGACGAACAGCCCGGGCCCTGGCGGATCGCGAGGCTTACTACCGCGTGGCCTTCGAGCACAGCGCGGTGGCCATGATTATCACCGAAGCCAATGGCACTATCCGTTCTGCCAATGCCGCACTAACCGCCCTGGTCGGCCGGGACATGGATAGCCTGATCGGCCAGCCGCTCAACACCCTGTTTACCAGCCGACAGAAAAAAGGCATCGAAGGCGCGCTTAAGAGCCTGCGTGGCAATGATTCGGACGCCGCCCGACTGGAAGCAGAACTGGTCACGGCCGATCAATCACGCTGGGTCAGCATCACCATGGCCGCGACGACGGAACTTGAAGACACCGCTCCCTACGTCATTGCCCAGGTTGTGGACATCCACACCGCAAAGCATCGTGAGCGCAAGTTATCGGAAGAATTCACGCGCTTGCGACTGATCAGCGAGCTTTCGCGACTGGTCGCCACGGATACAGCTCCGGCAGACGTGATCCAGCAGGCGGTCGCAAGCCTGTCCGTTGTCTTCGACGACTGCCGCGTCGCCTACGCCGCCGTCACACCGCACTATGCGGCGGTCACGGCGCGCGCCCGACCGGAAGGTACGGAGCCGACACAGGTGACGACCATCCACGGCAATGAGCGCGACAAGTTTGCCCACCAGGCGATGGTGCGCGCGCGCACGCCTGCGGCCTGGGAAGCCACGCCCCTGCCCTGGGAGCTGCTGATACCCCAGCAGACCTTGGCCACCACCCTGGATGTGCCGGTGGTCGTTCACGAAGAGTTGCTAGGCGTGCTGTCGCTGCAATCCGAAGCATCACGCGAGTGGACGCAGTTCGAGTACAGCACGCTAAGCGGCGTGGCCGATCTGCTGTCGCTGGCGTATCGCAACGAGCAGGACGACAAGCATCGCGCCTCACTGGTGCAGGCGCTCTCCGATGAAAAGGAGCGCGTCGAGGTCACGCTGCGGTCCATCGGCGACGGGGTGATTACCACGGACCTAGAGGGGCGCGTGGAATACATGAACCCCACCGCAGAAGATCTCATTGGCACCGCGCTGACCAAGGCGCAGGGCAAGTCACTGTTCAACGTTTACCGCGTGGTGCGTAGTACCGATCAGCGCCCGCTGCCCAACCCTATCGAGCTGTGCCTGCGTACCAAGAGCCTGGTGGAAGACGCCGACCCTGACGCCACACTGGTCTCCGAAAGCGGCCTACGCATCCCCATTGACCACTCCGCAGCCCCCATCCAGGACAGCCAGGGCGAGATGACCGGCGCCGTGCTGGTATTCCGCGATGTCAGCGACGAGCGCATGTTGGCTCGGGAGCTGTCGTACAAGGCGACGCATGATGCGCTCACCGGCCTGGTCAATCGCACCGAGTTCGAACGCCGGCTGCACCAGCTCATCCTCGGCGCAGGCCGTCACGAGGAGCAGCACGTCATGTGCTTCGTCGATCTGGATCGATTCAAGGTCATCAACGACACCTGCGGTCATGCGGCAGGCGACGAGCTGCTTAAGCAGCTTTCGGAGCTGCTGGGGCAGAAACTGCGGCGGTCCGACATGCTGGCCCGCCTGGGCGGCGATGAATTCGGCATTCTGCTCGAGCATTGCACCGTCGAACGGGCCGAGCACATTGCCTCTGAGGCGATCGCCGCGCTCAACGAACTGGACTTCAAGTGGCATGGACGGTCGTTCCAGGTCGGGGCCAGTATTGGCATCGTGACCATCGACCAGAGCAGTGCCAGTATCCCCACCGTCATGAGCCAGGCCGATGCGGCCTGCTACGCAGCCAAGCAACGCGGCCGCAACCAGGTCTGTGTTTATAGCGGCGAAGACATGTCGCATGGCCAGCGCCACGACGAGACCGATCTGCTTCCGCAGATCACCAACGCGCTGGAACAGGACACATTCGTCTTCTACTTCGAGCCGGTCATCTTGTCCGAGCAGCGCGGTAGCGACGAGCCGTTCTATCTCGAATTGACGCTCCGCATGCCTGTCGACGACGGCGCTCCGCCGATGGTCGCCAGCGAGTTCTTGCCGGCCGCAGAGCGATATTTCCTCATGACGGCCATTGATCGCTGGGTGGTTCATCATGCGTTGCGGCAGCTCGCGGCACTGAATTCGGAATCGATCCGCATTGGCATCAATCTGTCCGGCCAAAGCCTGGGCGACGCAACGTTCACCGCTTACGTGCTGGATGAAATCGAGCAGGCCGGCATCAACCCCGCGCAGCTGCTATTCGAAATCACCGAATCAGCGGCGGTCTCATACATCGCCGAGGCCGTCCACTTCATCAAGTCGCTGCGCAAGCTTGGCTGCCGTTTTGCGCTGGATGATTTCGGGACCGGCATGTCCTCCTTCGCCTACCTCCGGGATTTGCCAGTCGACCTGCTCAAAGTCGACAAGCGGTTTGTTCAAGCCAGCCCCGACAGCCCGGTTGATCGGGCACTGATCGAAGCCCAGGTCAACATTGCCAAGGAGCTGGGCATCGAGACCATTGCCGAAGGCGTGGAAACCCAGGAGCAATCGTCGACCCTGCGAGAGTTGGGCGTGGTGTATCAACAGGGGTTCCTACACGCCGACCCGAAGCCGCTCAAGGACTTGTAGGAGAAGTCTGACGCGGCATCACGGCAATGTCGCACGTTGCCGTGCATGGGGTCTGCCGTGGTTCGAGCCCTCCCCTCAGTGGTGCAATGTTCCGGCGCGCGACCGCGCACCGCACCACTGACTGGGGGGATTCCCGATGACCACGCACACTGTTCGCTCTGGGCCGTTAGGCCCTGTCTTCGCCCTGCTTGCAGCGCTGCTGCTCGCGGCCTGTAGCAGTGGTGGTGGCGGCAGCGATCCGGTGGCAGGTGACCCGAACGATCCGGGCAACCCCACCGACCCGAGTGATCCCTCCGACCCCATCGGGGAAGTCGATTCCGGCGTACCGACCGAGAAGACACTGACCGTCGACGGCGAAGAACGCAGCTTCGTGATTTACGCGCCGAGCTCCACGGACAACAAGTCCCGCAAGCTGGCTGGGCTGCCCGCGGTCATCATTTTCCACGGCACGACACAGAACTCCGACACGCCGTTTAGCGAAAGCGGCGGTGCCAACCAGGAGTGGCTGGAAATCGCCGAGGAAGAAGGCGTGGTACTCGTCGCACCCAATGGTTCGAATCTGGTCACCGGGTCGCCCGACGGGGACATGCAGACATGGAACAATTGCGGCGCCTCCCCCATCTCCGGCCAGGGCGATGACATCGCCTTTGTCGATGCCCTGCTGGATGCCCTCGTCGCAGCAGGCATCGACGACCAACGCATCTACACCACGGGCGGCTCCAACGGCGGCAAGTTCTCCTACCGCGTGGCGATCGAGTTATCGTCGCGTATTGCCGGCATCGCGGCGTTCTCGGCAACACTAGAAGTCGGGGCAGAATGCGGGACGCCGGAGACCCCGGTGCCGACCATGATCGTCAATGGCACGCTCGACCCCGTGCTCATGGCCAGCGAACTATCCGGCACCTTGACGCCTCAAACCGGCACCGAAGACACCGTGGCCTTCTGGGTTCAGGCCAACGGCGCTAACCCAACGCCGGCGCAAGCGGGCGACCTACCCGACACCAACCCCGATGACGGCAGCACGATCACGCGCATGCTGTACACCGGTCAAGCCGGCTCCGCCCCGGTACTTTGGTATCAGGTCAACGGCGGGGGGCATTACATCCCCAGCCAGGATCACGACTTTGCAACCGCTTCGGTGTTTATTCCCGTTTTCGGTCGCCAGAATCGAGACGTGGAAGGCGCACGAGAGGCCTGGGCTTTCTTCACCACTGGCCAGTAGCCTCATCAGGCCGCACCAAAAAGGGCCGCTGAACAGCGGCCCTTTTTGGTTTACAGGTCCGAACGCCTCAGATCCGGCGGCGTCGCAATACCAGCCCACCCAGACCGGCCAGCAGCCAGAGTCCAAGCGCGCCACCGGCACCACCCGTCGCGGCCTGATCACCACCGGAAGGCGTTCCTGGATCCACCGGTGTCACCGTCACGGGCGGCACCGGCAACCCTCCGCGTGAGCAGTAATCATTGCCGACCAGCGTGTAGTCGAAGTAGCCCGCCTCTTCGGTCAGGATGTTCGAACCGGCCGCACCCGGCAGCGTCGATGCATAAATCTGCAATAACGTGTCGCCCTGCTCGATACCCAACAAGGCTTTTTCCACCACCATGGTGACCGAGCCATCGGTGTTAAACACACTGTCAGACGTGAGTTCACCAATCTGCTCGACACCATCCAGATTGCCGGTAGTCGGATCCGGGATCTGGCGGAATACGCCCGAGGCCACACCACCCAAACCGTCGCCTACAGCGCGAAGTTCAAAGCGTTCGCCTCCGGGTGCCACGTCGAAGTAGACATAAAAGCGATCACCCCCCTGCTCCGGCGGTACCGCGGCCACCGTGGGCAGGTTGAACGCCAGCGTGCCTGGCAAAGCCTCCGGCTCCGCCACAAACACGCCCGTGAGGTCGCGCTGTGGTGGCTGGGCTTCGGGCTCGAGCGTCCGGTCAATCGCCATCTGGATGCCCGGCAAGGCGCAGCCCGCCTGCTGATCGATGGCGTTGTCGCCCATGGCCAACGCGAGTTCGTTCCCCAGCCCGCTGCTGCCCTGCGCGTTGGTCGCTTCAACCGCGTAGTAATAGGTGGTCTCCGCGTCCAGCCCCTCATCGACAAAACTGCGCTGTTTCTCCGTGGTGGCCAGAACAGCCAGACTGCCGGACGCCGTGCCGCGATAAATCGTGTAGCCCGTAATCTCGGCGCCGCCGTTGTCCGGAGCCGGCCACTCGATGTAGGCGAAGACTTCGTTGCGGTAGCCTTCCACGCGCGGTGCACGCGGCGCTGCGGGTTCCACGGGGTCCATGGCTGCGAACATCCGCGGCCCACCTTCCTGGCGAGCGATCACGGCTTGATCCGAGAACGTCGGGTGTGAGCCGTTCGGGCAACCGCCGATACAACCATCCTCGTAAGAGATCAGGATGCGGCCTTCCGGGTCGATGACCGAGTCAAAGAAATCCAGCAAATTACGGCAGAACCCGCCGCTGCAAAGCCCACCACGCTGGACCGGATCGTTCGGCGTCACGTTCACGACGTGATAAGTCTGACCGCCATCGAAGGTGGAGGCATTGTACAAATGCCACGCGCCGGGGAATGCCTCACCATTCGGATCGCCGTCCCCGGTAAACGTCGTGCCGAAGAAGGCCACCGCCGCTCGATCGCCATCGCCAGCCACCGTCGCCGGGAACTCCGCAGCTGTGATGCCCGCCAAGGCACCGAGGTTCACGTCGCGTTCCCAGGTCACGCCGTTATCAAGCGAGCGAACGATATGGGGCTCGCCGTTTCGGGCGTCCATGTACGTGTAGTACACGGTGTTGTCGTCAGCAATGGCCACCGAGGGGTCCGAGCCGTGCCCACCGGAGCCGAGTTCGGCTGTGGTGATCGGCCGAATTTCCCAGGTCACACCGGCATCTTCCGAGACCACAACCGCCGGTACCGAGTTGGCCGAATCGACGATGGGTGAAGGACAACCCGCCACCGGCAGGTAGACGATCCCGTTGGGCGCAATTTTGACGTGACCGTGCAGCCCCTGACATTCGGCGAGGGTGTAGATCGGCACGCCGGGACCAAATGTCAGGCCGCCATCATCCGATCGCGAGCAGAACACCAGCGCGATATCCTGCGAACAGTAGTAAACCGCATTGGGATACAGCGGATGCGGGATCAGCGTATCGGCCGGATAAGGGCCCACGCCGAGTGACTGGTGATCCGCGCCGGAGCGAATGCCGCCACCGCCACCGGGGGTCCAGGTTTCGCCATCATCATCGGTGAATTCGGACAGGCTATTGCCCTCACCCACGATCAACTGCTGGGCAAAGACGCGCCCGGTGTCACGGTCGGCAACCAGGATCGGGTCGGAGGTCGTCTTGCTGTTCAGCGTGCCGCTCTTGTTCTCCCAGGTCTCACCTGCAGGCGAAGTGCTTTCATCCAGCTGCAGACGCAGCGTCTCCAGAAAGCCGATATAGAACAGGCTGCCGGTGTTCACGTTGACGTCCATCGTCGCCTCGCCGCCAAACATGCCAAAGCCCAGCTTCGGATAGTCCGGCGCATAGGTTTGGAAACGCGGGGCCAGACCGGCTGCATTACCCGTCCCGGCTTCAGGGGAACTACCGACACCACCGCCCAGCGGCACCGCTGTTAACGTGAGTGTCCCCGTGTACGGCGTATCAACAACGGCCGCGAATGAGCATCCGCGTGCATCAAACTCGCCCTGCGCCGGATTGTTGAGCACCACGGTTTCCGATGGCGTGCCGCCATCACTGGATGCGGCCTCCGCGCCCTCGTAGTTCACGGTGAGCACGAGGTCCGAACCCGCTTCTTCCCAGGCAATGGTGAAGTTCGCCGTTACGGCAACCGAATCGTACAAGCCCTCCGGCACCGTCAGATTGACGATATGACCATCCTCGACCGTGGTGCTGCCCACGATGCAGGAATTGGTCGCGGCACCCGAAGCCCCCGCAGGAACAACGCCCGTCCACTCCAGCGTAATGGTGTCGCCAGGCACGGTGGGCACCGTGACATCGTGTGAGGGTGGCTCGGATGCCAGTGCGGCTCCCGAAATCGAAAGGGCGGCGCAAACCAGCAGGCGCCGGGAGTCGATCAGTTTCATGGGGGTCCCCAGGTCAATGCGGGCGACAGCACAGGCCAAGAACATGCTGCCGCTGATTCAACGTTAAGTTGGGACTATATTCCCCGGAGCAATTGAACGCTAGCGTTTCCCGGCCCGGATGTCGGCGAGAAACGCCGCGTAAGCTGTGACAAAAGGCCGCAATCGGGCGTCCGGCGGAACCGCGCGCACCTCAATCGTCACCCGGCCACTGCGCACCCCTGCGTAGATCGACTCGACGATAAAGCCATCATCACCCAGTGGAAGTGACTCGGTCATTGCCAGCGCCTCGGGTAAGTGACGACCACGAAACGCCTCTTTGGCATCGGCTTCGCTGGTAAACAGGTCCACCTTGACCCGAAACGTCGTTCCAGCGGGCTCAATCGAGAGATATCGGTACTGTGCCGCACCCGCAATCTTCAGCCGTTGCAGCGCTGCCCCAACCGCCTCGCTGCCGGTCTCACCCGCCAAATCATCAGAGTTGCCGTAGACCTCAACATGCGTCACGCCGGCAAAGTCATCCGGCGGCATCTGCAATTCCGACATCCGGCTCAGCGGCGGTTCCTGATGCCCGCAGCCCGCCAATGCCAGGGTAACGACAACTGCCAGCAGACCGTCTCGGACGCGGTTCGACATGAGTGGAGACACGATCAAGGGGATAAGTGGAGCGGGTGATGGGAATCGAACCCACGTATGCAGCTTGGGAAGCTGCCGTTCTACCATTGAACTACACCCGCATCACAAACGGTGCCCGACTAGGCAACGCGCGTAGTTGGCCCGAGTCCTGCGCCGTCGTCAAGCCACAGTGAGCCAGTCGCCGCGCTGGCCACACAACCACACCGGAACTCTGCGGCGCTGGTACCCTCCAAGCCCCGGGCGCCGCTGCCCGATCACGTCGTTTTGCACAGGGAAGTTGCATGGCCAAACCGCTGAAAATCGCACTCGTCATCCTCGGACTGTTTGTCACCCTGGTGGTGGTAGCCGCCGTCGGTCTCGTGATGACTTTCGACCCCAATGACTACCGCGCCGAGATCGAGAGCATCGTCGAAGAGGAAACGGGTCGCGATCTTGCAATGCGCGGTGACCTGGAGCTGTCGATCTTCCCCTGGCTCGGTGTCGAGACCAACGATGTGGTGCTGGGCAATGCGGAGGGATTCGGGCCAGACCCCTTTGCCGAGATCGGCTATTTCGGGGTCAGCATTCGACTATTGCCCCTGCTCGATAAGCAGATCCAGATCGGCACCGTGCGTTTGGATGGCATGCGCCTGAACCTGGCGCGCGATGCATCGGGGCAGACGAACTGGGATGACCTGATCGCCGCCTCCGAGGCGGAGGACACAGAACCTGAAGAACCGCCCGCCCCCTCGACCGAGACCGGATTCGAAATCACGAACTTGGCCGTCGAAGCCATCGAAATCGACGATGCGGCGGTTACCTGGCGTGATGACAGCACCGGCCAGCGTGTCGCGCTGTCGGACTTCAGCCTGTCCACGGGGCGCATTTCAGCCAACGCCACCCACCCGATCCCCGTGTCCAGCCGATTCGTGGTTTCGCTGTCGCAGCCGGCAACGACGCTGACCATTGACCTGGTTGCAAAGCTCGCTGCCGACACGGATGCCGGCCAGTTCACGCTGGACAATCTGCGCCTGGAAGGCACCGCCGAGGGCGACGCAGTACCGGCCGGCAAGCAGCAGTTCACCGTGGCCACCAGCGCCCAGCTCGATCAACCTGCCGGGGTGGCCAAGCTCACCGAACTGACGGTGCAAGCCGCCGGGATCACCCTGAAAGGAACCGCGGACGCCACCGAGCTCAACGGCGAAGCGCCCCAGCTATCGGGGCAGCTCGTCGCCGAACGCTTCAATCCACGCAGCGTGTTGCGCGCCTTGGCGATCGAACCCCCTGCGACCGAGGACAATTCGGTGTTGCAGTCGGCCACGCTGGATGCGCGCTTTAGCGCCGGCGGTACATCGGCGGAGATTCGCCAGCTCACACTGACGCTCGACGACACAACCCTGACCGGCACGGCCGGTGTCCAGGATTTTGAGCGCCAGGCGTTGGCCTTTGATCTCGACGTCGATCGCATCAACCTGGATCGGTACCTACCCCCGCCCACCGAATCGCCAGAGACCACCGACACCGACGAACCCCAGGGTGGCGACATCAACGAGATTGAACTGCCATTGGATGTCCTGGCCGGTCTGAACGTCGACGGCCGATTTGCCATCGCCGAATTGCAGGCGTCGGGGATGACATTTAATGACGCCACCTTGCGTGTGCAGGGCAAGCCCGGCCAGCCGCTACAGCAATCTCTGACCGCCAAGGCCTATGGCGGTGATGTCAGTATCGAGAACCGGGTGGCGGGCGCCGCCGACGCATCGCCCACCTACCGCTTCCAGGGGTCGCTGGATGAATTGCTATTCGGGAATCTACTGCAAGATCTGGTGGACAAGGACTGGCTACAGGGCAAGGGCCTGGTGACGTATGACCTCACCAGCCAGGGGCGCACGGTGGGTGACCTGCGCCGCCATCTCAGCGGCACACTCCAATTCGGTCTGTCAGATGGTGCCATTAAAGGCATCGACATCAGTCGCGTTCTCACCGCTGCCGAGTCCAAGCTGCGCGGAGAAAGCACCGAAGCGCAGGCCGGTGGCGAAACCCGCTTTAACCGGTTTGGCGGATCCATGACACTGAAGAACGGCGTCGCCAAGACCACCGACTTCAGTGCCGGAGCAGACCAGTTCACGCTCGCAGCAAAAGGCTCGGTCAATCTGGTGTCCATGGAACTGGACTACCAGCTGAACCCGGTGCTGACAGCCGCCCCCGGGGGCTCACGGCTGGATGCACTCGTGGGCAAACCCATTCCGGTCACGGTGACCGGCCCGGTGACCAGCCCCAAGGTGCGTGTCGACGTCAAGAGTTTGCTCAGGGCCGAGGCCGATGAACGTATCGAGGCCGAGAAAGAGGAACTGCGGCAAAAGGCTGAAGAGGAAAGGGCACGGCTGGAAGAGAAAGTTGAAGCAGAGAAAGAGCGTGCCCGTGAGAAACTCCGCGACAGGCTTGGGGATTTCCTCCAGCGCGGAACGGACCAGAGCACTGAACAAACCACGACTGAACCTGCTGATGGGGGCGGCTAGCGCCCTGCTCTCGACCCAGGCCACGGCCGCCGATGTCCAATCACTGCAGGTCGAGCATGTCGGCAGTCGGCACACTGTGGCCATGACCGTCCAGCTCGATAGCAGCCCGTCGGATGCCTACGCCGTGCTGACGCAGTTCGATCAGCTCCCCGCCATCAACCCGGCGGTACAACGCGCGACCATCCGCCACCAGCCATCGACTCACAAGGCCGTGCTGGAAACCGATGTCCGTGTGTGCGTGCTGTGGTTCTGCAAGCTGCTCGAACAAGTGCAGGACATGGAACTCGCCCCCGCTGCGAATGGCGGTTCGGTTAGCGCGCACGTCCGGCCGGACGAAAGCAATCTCCGCTACGGCCTTGCCAACTGGCGCATCTGGCCTTGCGAGCAGCGGACCTGCCTGTCGTTTACAGCCGAGATCGAACCTGACTTCTGGGTCCCTCCGGTGATCGGCCCCTGGGTCATCCGCCGCAAACTGGAACAGGAAGCCGTACAGACCTCTGAAGGAATTGAACGCCTTGCCGCCGAGCTACGCTGACAGATTGCTCACATGGTTCGACGATCACGGCCGCAAACACCTGCCGTGGCAGCAGCCACGCACGCCGTACCGGGTCTGGGTCTCCGAGATCATGCTGCAGCAGACCCAAGTCACTGTAGTCGTCGATTACTTCACGCGCTTCATGACACGCTTTCCAAGCGTCGAGTCACTCGCCAGCGCACAGGTCGACGACGTGTTGTCGCTATGGGCGGGCCTCGGCTACTACGCTCGCGGCCGCAATCTTCATAAGGCGGCGCAGGTTCTGTGTGAACAGCACGCCGGCAAGCTCCCGGCGGATTTGGCGGGACTGGAAGCACTACCCGGCATCGGCCGGTCAACCGCCGGTGCCATTGTGTCCATGGGTTTCGACCAGCCGGCGCCCATCCTCGATGGCAACGTCAAACGCGTACTGGCGCGCCATGCGGGTATCGACGGCTGGCCGGGACGCAGTGCCGTCGCGCGCCAGCTTTGGGCGCTTGCTGAAGACCGGCTTCCCTCCGGACGCTTCGCCGACTACAGCCAGGCCTCCATGGACCTCGGCGCCACGGTTTGCACCCGTCATGCCCCCGCATGCCACGCATGCCCTCTGAACGCTGACTGCGTCGCGCATCGCAGCCACCGAACCCATGAACTCCCCGCTCCGAAGCCCAAGGCCAATCGCAAGCGGCGCCGCTCACAGCTGTGGTTGATTCGCAACGAGCAGGGGCACTACCTGCTGGAGCGCAGACCCCCCGTGGGCATCTGGGGGGGACTCTGGTCGCTGCCGGAAGCCGACGATGCCACGACCCCGCCGCTAGCGCTGGTGGAACCGCCGCGCCCCGGGCCGGTGCTCGTCCACGAACTGACCCATTTCACCTGGGAGCTGTGCCCGATGTCAGCGCTTGCCCGGGGTGCACAGGCCATCGCTGATGGCGACAATATGAGCTGGTACGCCCCCGACAACCTACCGGGCGTACCCGCGCCCATCCGCCGACTCATCGAAGAGGACCGTGCCCCATGACCCGTACCGTGCATTGCGCAAAACTCGATGCCGAGCTGCCCGCCCTGGACCGCCCCCCACTGCCTGGCGAGATCGGGCAACGGATTTACGACCAGATCTCCCGCGATGCCTGGGCGCAGTGGCTGTCACACCAGACCATGCTCATCAACGAATACCGGCTGCCATTGGCCGACCCCAAGGCACGCGACTTTCTGATGCAGGAAATGGAAAAGTTCTTCTTCGGGGGCGAACTGGCCGAAACCGGCTACACACCCCCGGCAGAAGACGGTTGATTTTTGAGGCGCTTACCGCTTTAATACGCCACCGCTGCGACGCTCGACCCAGCCTTTTGTCGACCGCAGCCCCGTTCGAACTGCGGATCACCAACCGGCCCGCTCGAACTCGCGTCAGCCTGATGGCCAAGTAGCTCAGTTGGTAGAGCAGTGGATTGAAAATCCTCGTGTCGGTGGTTCGATTCCGCCCTTGGCCACCATCTTTTTAGCCAGCCCCCTGCCCCTGATGTGGATTGGCACATAACTTTGCGCTCAGGAAGGGTTATACCTGAATAGGCAGATGAGCAAAGATATGCCTGAATTGAGCGAATTCGCCTAAGGAATTGGCGCGGTGCCTCGGCATTCTGGGCACCTTGTGCCCCCCAGAACTGGTTTTCCGCATTCGCACCACGCTTAGCGGTGCGCTTCACCATTTCAGCGCTGCACTTGGGGCAGGTCGGCAGTACTACGGCCGGCGCCGCAGTAGGACGTTTTACGGTGCCCACAATCTCGTTCGCGTCGACGATTTCGAAATTGCGCCCCTCGGCGAACTCCACCGCTGGCCTTGTGAATGGGCCTGCTGAGACGACGTATGCGCCGGTCGCGCCTTGGGCGGCCATCACGCCAAACAGTTCTCGGACGACGCCGACACTAATTTGGGTCGCTCGCCACTGCTTGCACTGGAGTAGAAAAGTCTCGCCATCCTTCTTGGCCACGGCATCGACCCCGCCATCGGCACCAGCGGCGGTGAGGGTGACGTGGTAATCCTTCTGCTCGAAATGGGCAGCAACTAGGCTCTCGAATTGCTTCCAGCTCAGGTTGAGCAGGGGCTCAGACTCGCCGCGTTGCTTAGTCCGCTCAAGCAGCGACGCACGCTTGCGGTTGGCGATCCAAGACATCAGTGCGGCCAACACCAACGCGGCGGGTGCCAGAAACCGCATGAACAAGCCTACGGTGCCAGCGAGTTGATACATCACTGTGTTTCCAAGCTGCCCAACGTCCGCCGCTGGCGGCGGTTCTATCTGGCTGAGAAGGTAAAATCCAAACCAAGCGAGAGCGAGTCAATCAAATTGCAGCAATGCATGTCGAAATGCTGACGTGACAATCAGCTCTTGGGTTGCGACCGAAAGCGGCGCGTGCTTTATTTCGAAGCCGGGCGGGATGCCAGGCAACGATCTGGCAAGAGCGTTGTCTGGAGTACGCCAAACCTGTGGCACACCGCGGGCTTAACGGTTTGGTTCAGCCAATCGTATGGATGCGAAACAAGGCGCGAGCGCACTGCTTTATGCCACCTCTCCTAGTTCACGCCCAAGCCGATCACTGCAGCCATGTTCACCCTTTGCCGGAATAAAGCTCATAGCCCGTTCGGCAAGTGCGGCAATCGTAAGCGACGGGTTAACGCCTAGATTGGCGCTCAGCATCGACCCGTCCACGACGTACAAATTCTGGTAGTTGAACACCCGATTCTGCGCGTCGATCACGCCTCGATCTGGTGACTCGGCCATTGCGCAACCGCCCATGCAATGGGCAGTCATTGGCACATTGAAAGCAATCTCGCTAATCGTCGACAGGCCTACTCCGCCGGTAGCCTTGGCGGCGTTTTCGGTAAAGGAGTTTGCCTCGGGTATAAAAGTCGGGATCCGATCGCCATGCGTGGTGAGCTTCTTGGTGAATGGGAAATACCAAGGCCGCTGCCAGCGCATGTTGATATGCCCGTCAATGGTCTGCATGACCAAGAAAATCACGGTCTCGCGCGACCACCGGTAAGGCAGGACTGCCCGGATGCCAGCGATCGGCCGCGTGACGATCAGTTTGAGCATGGCGATCAGCCAAGACACGATTCGCGTCGGCCCTGCCCGGCCACCCGTCAGCACGGTGAACAGTCCGCTCATCAGGTTCGAGCCAGCAGGATAGCGCACCGCCTCGATATGGGTGTGCTCGTCAATATAAATACCCGAACCGATTGCAATACCTCTGGACAGATCTTCCTCGGTACCGGGATAGCGTACGCCGAGTATCGACTCGGAATTGGTACGCACACGCTTGCCGAGGCTATCAGAAATATTGGGCAACGAGCCTCGATCCTTGAGATCGAACAGCAACGCCTGGGTGCCCAGCGATGAGGCGCTAAATATCACATTCTGCGATGTGATCGTACTGCGCTTGCCGAAAAAGCGGGCAAACGCCGGGACCGTGGTGATCTCGTAGCCGTCGCTGCCATCTGCCTTGTCGTTCAGCGGTTTGACGTCCACAACCCTCGTCTCAGCAAGCACCTCGGCCCCGCGCTTCTCGGCCAGATAAAGGTAATTCTTGTCCAGCGTGTTCTTGGCATCATGCCGACACCCCACCATGCAGGCACCACAGCCAATACAGGATCTGCGGGACGGGCCGTCGCCGCCGAAGTAAGGATCGGGATATTCTGCGCCTGGTTCATCACCATCATCGCCGAAGAATACGCCGACATTGGTGTAGTAAAAACTGTCCTCGACACCGGCGGCCTTGGCCATGTCCAGCAGCTTGGCGTCGCTTGCGGCTGGGCGCTTGTTTTCGGTCACCCCCAGCATTCGCTGCGCCTCGGCGTAGTGCTCGGGCATCTGCCCTTGCCAGTCATCCAGCCCGGCCCAATTGCCATCGCGCCACACTGAATCCGGCGGCACCAACAGGGTCTGGGCATACGTGATCGAACCGCCGCCGACCGCATTGCCATGCAGAATCATGACGTGCCGGAACAGGCGCAGGCTCAGAAATCCCTTCATCGCCAGGAACGGCATCCACAGGTAGTCCCAGAACCTCCAGTTGGTCTTGGGCAGCTTGTCGGGCGTCCAGCGCCGCCCCTGTTCCAGCACGGCTACTTTGTAGCCCTTTTCGGTCAGCCGGCAGGCCGACACGCTGCCGCCAAAGCCAGACCCGATGATGACGTAGTCATAGTCGTGGTTCGAATTGCTCATGAGTGTGCCTTCTCAGCGTGCGCGGTCCAACGAAATTGAGGTTGCTACCTAGCCTGGACGGCAGTCGCTCCCATGCTGGCAATGACAAAGGCGATTGGCGAATAACCGTTGGCGGCAAATTTCAGCCCGATGCCTCAGGCTGGCACACCCCTATTTGGAACCCAACTTGACCATCATTTTCGAGTAACCACGAACGAAGTTCGATTGCACGCGTTCGGGCTCAGCAGTCACTTCAATCGTGTCGAAACGCTGCAAGAGTTCCTCCCACAGAATCTTCAACTGCAGTTCGGCAAGGCGGTTTCCCATGCACCGATGCACGCCGAAGCCGAAAGACAGGTGATTGCGTGCGCCTTTGCGGTCGATGATCAGGTCATCTGGCTGCTCGATCGCGCGCTCGTCACGATTGCCCGATGCGTACCACATCACCACCTTGTCACCCTTGCGTATCAACTGGCCATTGAGCTCAACATCCTGCTTGGCAACTCGCCGCATGTAAGCCAGTGGCGTTTGCCAGCGAATCACTTCGGACACCATGTTGGGTATCAAGTCCGGGTTGGCCTTCAACTTCGCAAACTCGTCCGGAAACTGGTTCAGTGCATACACACCGCCACTCATGGAGTTTCGCGTGGTGTCGTTGCCGCCCACGATTAGCAAGGCCAGGTTCCCAAGAAACTCCATCGGCCGGTCGATCAGGTCCTTGGTGTCGTCGTTGCTCAGCATGAGACTGATCAGATCAAAGCCTGGCTGTTCCCCTGCGGCCAACCTGGCTTCCTTGTCGCGCCAGAGCAACGAGAACTGTTTGGCCATGTCGGACATGCCTTCGAACAGCAGGTCGGTATCGGTTTCTCCCCCAGTGATTTCTGCGCCCCCACCGGCCAGGTCGGACCAATACACCAGTTGCCGACGCTGCTCGTAGGGAAAATCGAGCAAGGTCGCCAACATGCGTGCGGTCAATTCGATGGAAACATTGTTGACCCAATCGAATGGCTCATCGACCGGGAGGTTGTCGAGCACATCCTGAGTCCGTTCACGAATCAGCGCCTCCATCTCCTTGAGATTCTTGGGTGCCACAACACCCTGTACAGCGCGACGTTGCTGATCGTGCTTGGGCGGGTCCATGGCGATGAACATTTCGATGGTCAGCTCGTCAGGGGGTTCGCCTAGGACAATGAACGGCTCCGCCGAAAACAGTTCGTGGTGCTTGTCCACGAACTGGATGTCCTCGTAGCGTGTGACCGACCAGAACGGACCAAAAGGACTGTTCCTCTGGTAGTGAACGGGCGCTTCATCACGCAGACGCTTGAAATAAGAACGCCACTTGTCCTGCCGGAACAGGAACGGATTGCTGACATCGATGTCCTCAAGGGCCAGCGTTGACACATCTGGCACGGGCTCTTCAACGAAAGCCGGAAACTCGGGCGTATTGAACACCTTGGTCCTAGCCTTGTAGAATAGATGTGCACCCTTGATCTGCAGGTGCATCGGCACCACACGGGCGACCGTATTCATTGTGCGTGTATGGATGTTCATGATTGTGCCTCCACTGGCTACATCTGGAATTCGGGCAGTCGAACGATCAGGCCGTCCATCGCCTCTGTCACTTCAACCTGGCACCCCAAGCGAGATGTTTTGCAACGCTCCGGCGTCATGTCGAGTAGTTGCAGTTCATCGCTGCCAGGCTCGCCGAGTCGGCCAAGCCACTCGTCCGACACGATGAGGTGGCAGGTTCCACATGCGCATGCCCCACCGCAGTCGCCGTCAATGCCGGGCACCGCGTTGTTGACGGCTGTATCCATCAGCGTCGAACCAACCACGAGTTCCACCTCGTGTTCAGTGTTGTCGTGCTCGATATAAGTGATTTTTCCCATTGGTTCTCTCCTAGGTCCGTGAGTTCTCGCTTCGCAAACCGCGTGAATGGTTCAGCGAATTTTCATCGCCAGTAGCGGACACCCGCGTCACCAACTGTCAACAACCCACTCCCGAGCGGAAGGGCTCGTACAAAAGCCCCCAGTTCTCGATCTACATCGTCGGACAGCACTAATACATAGGGTGGGCCTGAGGGCTCGGCAGGTGGAATGCCCGCCTTGGCCTTGTCCAGCGTCAACTGTTTGAGTGTGCGGCCATCGAGCACTTGTAGCGTGCCATTGAGCGCCGCAACGGCGTATCGCTGATCGCCCAGCGGGGTGAGACCGAATATGGACTGCTTGGCGGCATTGTCGATGCGCGCCCACTCCCCGCTTGTGACATCGCGCGTGACGAAGAGATTACCGCGCAGTCCGCCGATCACGGCACCGCGGTCACCCAGCGGGGCCGCTGCAAACAAGGAGCTGTCATAAGGAGAATCCACGGCAGACCATGTGGCCGCGGCGTCTGTGGAAATAGCCAAAGTCCCGAATTCTCCAACCACCAGAACGGCTCCATTCCCCAAGCGCGTCAGGTCGTTGAAGTGAAAGCCTTCTTCGGTCAGTGCGTTCTCGGACCTGATCCAGGTCACGCCTCCGTCGCTGGTACTGAACATCGCACCGTAGGTTCCAACGGCGATGCCATTGGATGCGTCGAAAAACATCACGTCGAGCAGTGCTGATGCGCCCGGGTTGAATTGCTGGACGACCCATTGCTCGCCCCCGTCGGTCGTGTGCAGGATGACCCCATCGTGCCCGACAACCCAGCCCCGAAGCGGGTCCACGAATTCCACCGCGGTGAGCAACACGTTCACCGGGACCTTCGCTTGATGCCAGTCACGTGCATTGTCCGAGCGCAGGATGTGGCCGCGCCAGCCGACAGCCACGTACTGGTCACCGGTTTTCACGATATCCGTCAACAACGTGCTGACGGACTTGACTGCGGTTTCAGCTGGTGCGGTTCCCTCCGGCACACTGGCATGGGTGGCCGAGCCGATCACGGCCGCCCCGATCAGACCGGCTCGACATTGCAGCGCGAGCCACCCAAGGGACGTTTGTGGGGCTATTTTCAATGTGAATTCTCCTCGAATCATGGCCGACAGATCAGAACTGGTACTTGAGGAACAAGCCGAGATTGTCACGGTCCTGGTACAGGTTGTTTTCGCCGGCACCGAAGAATGCGTTGTAGGCAATCGTCGCTGAGTAGCGTCGGCGGTATGTGGCCTCGAGCAGCAGGTTGAAAGTCTTGCGTCCTTGGACAAAATTGCCGGCCGGCCCGGGAGCGTTGCCTTGGATGTCGTGCTGCCAGATGAACAATGGTTGCAATGCCACACCGGGGACCAAGCTTTCATAGCGAAGCCGCCCCACCACGCGATATCCCCACGAGAATGCGTCGGCGAAGGCATTGCGCGGCGCCTGAAAGGGATTGAAGCGCAAGCCATCCGGGCCGACACTGCAACTGGGGTTGCCAGCACAGGCCAGCCGCGATCCGTCGGCCCCACTGCCGTTCGCACCCGCACTGGCATGCGTGGTCGCGGTTAACGGGCCTTCGATCTGCAGTTGGTCGAAGTCGGGCATGTTCAACACATGCGTGGCGGCCAACTCGTACAGCAGAATCACCTGGTCTGCAAAGATCCAGTTCTCCGATGCACCCAGCACACGCGTCGCGCCGAGGTTGTATTGCGCCACCTTGCCGGGGATCCAGCCCTGGATGTAGCTGTTTGGCGCATTCTCGCCAACGGTTCCACCTCGAAACGTGGTTATGAAGTTGGGGAAAGACCGCGCAGAACCGGGCGCGGCACCGACCAACAAGTTTACGGTGTCCGGGTACGGGTTGTTGCCTTGGGCATCGACATGGTCATTGCCGTCATACACAACGTAGTTCCCCGCCTCATCAAAGCCCAGCCCGGCCTGCGCCCCGGCGCAACCCAAGCTTTCGTCGTGGCATCGCGTCAGGGTCGGCCCGAAGGCCGCGAACGCCAAGTCGATCAGAGCCACCTGCAACGGCACGTTCGGGCGATACGACACTTCGCCCTGGAACGCGTACTCGCCAAACGTCGTGTTGAAATCAAGGCCGAACATCCGAATGTCTTCCGGGTACTCGACCTGGACTGCCGATGAATCCAGGGGAAGCGCATCCGAGAGCGGTTGCGAGGGATCACCGACCAGGCCCGATACCAGCCCGAGGAGGTCCCCACCCAAGTCGGCAGCAATGCCCGGCCGTTGAGCGATCAAGGCAACAGCGTCCGTCAGCAATTGCGAGCGCCCTGGCTCGAAGGCCACCGGCAGGTTGGGACAGAGACCCAGAAATTCCGTGGTGTTGGTGGCATTGGCACCAGCCGCGTTGCCCTCGGCCCGCGCACAGGATGCATCGGTGGCATAGAAGCTCACGTAGGGCAGCTTGGAGTGATAGTTCATGAAGTAGGCACCAAACTCAGTCCCGTTGTTGATCCCTTCGGCGAAGTACTTAAACGCAATGCCGTACTGGCCGCTGTCTCGCGCATCCACATCCGGGCGGCGGTCGATGTTGAGCGTGGTTGGCGTGATTTGTGCCAATGGACTGTTGAGCAGCGTACCCACGTTGTCCGGGTCGTCCGCGGACCCTCCGAACGAGATATGCACGGTGTCTCGCAAATTGTCGGTCCCGATGTCGACAAATGACATGTAGCTGCCTGGTGTCGGAATCTCGATGGGCTCCCATTCATACTGGTAGTACACCTCGACCCCGAGGTCGCCGAAATTCGTCGCGCCGCGAACCATGCCCACCGGCACGAACAGCTCCTCAAGCAGGCCGAATCCCAGCCGGTACAGGCTGTTGGCGTTGACCGGCTGCGCCTGATTGACACTGTTGATGACGGCGACTGTGCTCTGCCCCCAGTTCACGGTCTGCTTGCCCACGCGAAACACGTACTCACGATCTCCGATGACCGGGAAAGCAAAGAAATTGGCGTCCAGCAGGTCATAGCGCAGCCCGATTTCCTTGGCCTCTGCCTTGTCACGAATCAGGGTGGTTGGCTCACCCGGACCGAAGGTTTGCTCGGCGTACCGATTGCCGGTGGTCGGCTGATCAGTAATACCGACACGATCGACATTCTCTGCTGTAATCAGGTTGGCGCGCGTCTCTTCGAAGTCCTCGTAATTGACGTAGTCGTATATGCCGATGCCACGAAAGAAGAAGCCGTACTGTCCGCCGCCAAATTCGATCTTGACGTCCTGAGACAACTTCAGTGGCGCCTGTGTGATATCGCCCTTGTCGTAGTTGAGGTTGCCGTCATCGAAGTTCAGCGATGCCATGCCAGGCGCGTTTGCCAGTCGTTCCGACGGAAAATTCTGCGTCCGGTGCAAGCCCTGACAGCTCTGAAACTGTGCTGTGCACAGGTCCGGATTCAGTGCTGACTTGCCGACCAGAAAGTCATCTCGCTCCTCGATGCGCCAGGCAGCGCCGAAAGTAACGGTGTTGTTCAGTACGCCGTAGAAATTCTCGCCAAGCAGATCGAAGTCGAACTCGATTGCCGCTGCATTGCTTGACCAGCCAATCAGGCCAACCACCATGCAGGCTGTTGCGCGGATGCGATTCGGAATATTCATGGGTTGCTCTCCTCCCCGAAATGCACGGACATCGTTCTAGTTTTGTCGGGCAATGGCCGGTGCCTGGGCTCAGGCACCGACCTCGCCATCTGGCGCTGCTACTTCGAAGCCTTGCGCTGAATCGTTCGCGGCTCGAAGGTGTTGTCCGTGAGCCGCACAGTGCCGTCATAGGGCTCGTCCTCATTGATCATTGCTGTCACGAAGTAACGCCCTGAATTGAGGTGGTAGATGGTCTCTACGTGCGTGGTGACCGACAGATTGTTGAAATACGGGACCAGGTGTCCTTCCTGGAACTGCGTCAACTTGCCCTCGTGGTCATAGTTGTCGATCGCCACCAAATTCCAGCTGTCTTCGTCGAAGTACATGACGCGTTTGCTGAAGGTGTGGCGCTGGTCTTCCTTGTTGTTGGCCTCGACCACCCAGACGCGATGCAACTCGTAACGCGGCAGTTCGGGGTTGACGTGGTTGGGCGACGCGATGTCGTCGTACGTGGTGGGGGGCGTGGCAATCTTGTAGCTGTTGTAGGGGACGTACATTTCCGCCTTGCCCTTGAGCTTCCAGGTGAAGCGCTCGAGCACACCGTTGTACATATCAACCTGGTCGTAAAACTGGTGACCATCGGTGCCCTCGTAGGGGTTGTCACAGCACACTGCCGGCGCCCGACGGATCCGCTTCAGTGCGGGTGCATACAGCCAGGCCGAACGCCCTTCCGTGCCGAAGCCGGCTTTTTCATGCACCAGGATGTAGGTGCCGGCGATCCGTGGCGGCGACAGGGTCTCGGACAGGTAGCGCAGAAAATCCGTACCCGGCTTGAGCTCAGGTGGACTGTCCATGTCGGTGTTGGCGTAGTAGAACAAGACGTCCTCGACAATCTTGGTCAAGCCGAACGACCCGTCCTGCTGGACGATCATCTGGTTGTTGAAGCGCCTGATGACATTGCCACGCCATTTCACCCGATGATTCCATACGGGCTCGGCACCCGTCTGTGGAATCGGAAACGGAAATCCGAGATAGGCTCCCTTTGGGTTGTCCACGCCTTCCAGCGAGGCCCGGGTCGCGTTCTTGATCGTCGCCTCCTTGATCTCGTCCGGAAAATTGACCTTTCGGTGCGATGGATAAACCATCATCTTGTAGCTGTCGGGGAAGCGCCTCAGCAGTTCCTTGTGCCCATCCGAAAGCTTGTTGGCATGTTCCGAGAGGTTGGCCGCAGTAATCGTGAACATCGGCTTTTCATCGGCGATGGACGGGTCTTGCGGAAACCAGCCCTTGAGCTCTCCGGCCTGCTCAGCCGGAGTCCATTCCGGAATCGTGCCGGCCTCGTTGCCTGCCCGAACGGCGCCCACCGGCGTCAACTCTTTGCCAAGCTTTGCGGCCTCTTCGGCTGATACGCCTGCGCTGGCAGGCATGCCAGCGGCAGCCAGAACTGCGCCTGCCACGCAGGCCACGGTGTATTTGTGGATCATGGTCATGCTTTTCTCCTCATCGTTCTAGTGGATTCGTTTGCGCGCCTCGAGGCGCATTAGGCACTGATGGATACTGCTCATTGGGTCGCCGCTACAGCTGCCGCACCCTCGTCAGCCGAGCGGGCCTTCGGGCGCAGCAAAAATGCCGCAAACGCGGGCAACAGCAGCGCCGCTGCAAATGCGTTGGCGATGAACATCATCGTGAGCAAGATGCCCATATCGACTTGAAACTGGAGTTCCGAGAACATCCACGTGCACACAGTCGCGGCGAGCGTGGCGGCAGTGAAAATCACGGCCTTGCCGGTCTGGTGCAGCGTGTCGGCATAGGCTTCGCGCAGCCGCATGCCCTTCTCGATCACGTTCTCTTCCAGAATGCTGTAGATGTAGATGCCGTAGTCCACACCAATGCCCGCGGCGAACGCCGCCACGGCGAGATTAGAAAACTTCACGCCGATCTCGAGCCAGACCATGACCGCGTAGGACACCACGTGGACCAAAGCCAATGGCACGAGTACACAGACCAGGCCGGCCAAGCTGCGGAAGGACAGAAACACACAGAGACCGATTCCGAGGAACAACCAAATCAGCACCGTGGCCTCGGTGTCCTCGATCACGTCATTGACGGCAGCCATGACGCCGACATTGCCTGTAGCCAACTTGAATTTGACCGGCGCATCAGGCGGCAGCTCCGCCATGAATGCTTCGATGCTCTCGATGATGTGGTCGATGGTTTCAGCCTTGTGGTCTTGCGTGAAAACCAACACGGGAATGGCGCTGCAATCCTTGTTCAACAAGCCGGTTGAACTGGGAAACGGCTGAACCGTAACGACCAGTGCAGCGCTGTCTCGCGGCAGCGCGTTGAGCTTGGGGTTGCTCTCCACATAACTGTTGAATACTTGCCGTTGCAGCTTGGGCAGCGACAGCGTGGACTGCACGCCATCGGTATTGGCCATGCGCCATCCGAAGCGGTCGATCAGCGAAATGATGTCGTGTTCGATGCAGCCATCTGCCGTGCCTTCGCCGACAACCTTGAGCACATCCACACCGATCGAAAAGTCATTGACGATCTGGGCGGAATCAACGTTATAGCGCGACGTGGGGCGCAACTCCGGTACGCCGTCATGCAACTCACCGATCTTCAGATCCTGCGCGACATACAGACCACCTGCCCACAAGGCCGCACCGGCCAGCAGCACAATCGCCGCGACCGGACGGTCCGTGATCTTGGCCAGCTTGTGCCAAACTGGGTCGAGAACGCGGTCCCGTCGGTGTTGGTGTTCGCGGAACTTGCCCGGGTTTTTGAGGTGCGCGAAGGTCAGCAGGCACGGCAGCAGCACTTTCTTGCACAAAATGATGGCGACCAGCCCGAACATGGCGTTGAGCGCCATTTCGCGAATGATGTCGATGGGAATGAGCAACAAGGTGCCAAAGCCCACGAGATTGGTGGCCAGCGCCGAGATGCCTGGAATCACGAGGCGCCTATAGGTCGCGACAGCCGCGTCAAAAGCCCCCAGGCCGTTGTCTGCCGATTCCAGTAGCCAGAAATTGGTGATTTGAATGCCGTGCGATGTGCTGATTGCCAGCACGATGAACGGCATCAGCACGGCAAAGGGGTCCAGCCCGTACCCAAACAGGTGCAGCAGCCCGAGCTCCCAAACCACCGCAAGTATTCCGCAAGCCGTTGGCAACAGCGCCACTTTCAGCGACCCGCAGTAGTAGGCCAGCAACAGAAAAACCAGGAACACGGTCAGGCCGAAGAACGAGAACACCTCGATGGCGCTATCAGCAATGTCGCCAACCGCCTTGGCAAAGCCGATGATGTGAACATCGACATTCGGGTTGTAATCCGGATTATCGAGCTCGACAACTTCCAGCGCGCCGCCTTTCACGGTGCGATCGACCGTCCCGCCATCCGCACCGGTGATCTCGTACTCGAAGTCCTCGAACCGGAACATCAAACCGCGCGGATCGTGATATCGCGTGGCGACCACATGCCCGGCAGGCAGGCCATCGCGTGGCTCGATCAAACGCAACTCGAACTTGGTTTGACGAGTAAATCGCCGGCGCACCTCTTCGAGCCGGTGCGCGGTGTCCACATAGTCGAGCCGTTCGCCCGTAACCGGGTGCCGCTCGAGCAACTCCCCATAAACCATGGCCGCATCGTGGTTGTTACCAACGAGGCGACCGACAATGCCGGCTTTTTCGACATTCGCGCGAACCCGCTGCAGAGATTCCTGCGTGGGCCTGAAGTCTGCCGGCACAACATTGCCACCGCGAAAGCCGCCCTCTACGACTTCCAGATAACGGACGTTGGGCGTGAACAGCGAGCTCACGCGAGAGCGATCCATGCCTGGCATGTAGAACACCGCAGTCGTCAGAGTGCGCAACGACGCCATGAATTCGGGCGTGTATATGTCCGCTTCCGGGCCGGTTTGCCGCAGTGCCACCAGCGTGACATTTGCGCCACCAAACTCCTGCTCGTACTTCTTGTAGATCTTGATGTAATCGTGCTCGAGCGGAATTTGCTTCTCGAAGCCCGCGTCGATGCGCAACTGGGCAGCCTGCCAGGCAAGCAGAACCGTCAGCACCCCCATTACCCCCAAAGTCAGCCAGCGTTTGCTGAAAATCAACGGCTCCGTCAGCCGGATGAATAGCTGGGCAAACGCACTGCGTGAATCGTGCACACGGCCTCCTCGTTGTTATGACCAACTACCGAAACGCCCCGTCACAATTGCCAATGCGCATGCGCCAAGCGTTCGGGTGTTGGTCTCCTCCCGCAGCCACCGACACGGCATGGCTGCGACCTTATGTGATGCAGATTGGACTACCTGGCCGCACCGTTCTTGTGATGTAATGCCAAGGTCTTGTGAATTCTGGCCAGTTCGGCCCACACGCCTAGGCTTCGATGCGACTCGGGAACACAGTGATCACAGGTTTTTGTGGATGAGCGGACAAGTAATGCAGGTTCCACTGCGGTACTACTTGCGCTTGGCGGACCTGTTGGTTGGCGAGGGCATCGACATTGCCTTGGTGCTCACCGAGGCCGGCATCCCAGACGAGCTGCTGACAACGCCGGATGCGATGATTCCGTTCGAGCAAGTCGACCGAGTGCTGGTCGAGTTGAGCGAACGAACCGGACGAAGCGAGCTTGGCGCCGAGTTGGGCCGCCTCTTGACCGTGGGGTCACACAGCATTGTCGGTTTCGGCATGCTCAGCAGCGCCACTCTGGCCGAATCACTGCGCTTTGTTGGTCGTTACTTCAGGTTGGTTATGCCCAGCTTCCAGCTGCGCTACCTGTATCACCCGTCAGGCTCGGTGCTTCATTTCACACCAGTTTGCGCCATGAGCAATCATTGCTTGAACTTTCATCTTGAAACCATCGCGATGGCGGCCTATCACGAGCTCAACGACCTCTCTGACCAGCAGGTCATTCCTCATCGCATCAGTATGTCGATGCCCCGGCCGGCGCATGCTGCATGGTACGAGCAGTATCGACGCACCGATTTTCACTTCGGAGTAGAGGGGCCACCCGGCGTGCGCTTGTCATACGATCATGACTTCGCCAACTTGCCACTGACCATGGCCGACACCAACTCCCTGAAAGTTGCCGAGGCCAGATGTCAGGCACAGGTGGCGGAGTTCGCGCGAATCGGGCAATTCGCCGACTGGGTGTCAATGACCATGCGTGAAGTCAGCGACCGCCTTCCGACGATGGAGGAACTGGCCAACATGTTGAACATCTCCACGCGCACGCTGAATCGCTACTTGAAGCGAGAGGGTACGAGTTTCAGAGCTTTGCACAGCTCCATCCAACATGCTGTCGCCAAGGAACGCCTGAGCACAGGTTGCCGGAGCGTATCATCGGTTGCCTACTCTTTGGGGTACAGCGATCCAGCCAATTTTTCGCACGCGTTCCGACGTCTTGAGGGCATGTCTCCGCGCCAGTATCAACGCGACTGTCTCGAGTCGCAAAGTTAAGGAAACACTGATCTATTCGCGCGAACCGCGTTCGAGTCCCAAGAGCTTCGCCTGCAAGGCGTCCGGCGCAGCCGTGCGAATAGATCAGTGTTTCCTTAAGAGCACGGGACCATCACGTACCGCAGCACCGTTGCACCCAACAAGAACCTGAGCCTTGTCCCCGCGCATCCCCAGCCAAGCTGCACCCGTCATGCTGCCAGCTCGATGGACGCGACCCTGCTCTGATTAACGGGTAGTGCCCGGACCTCTCCTGTCATGACGCGGAGGGGCACCAAGTTTCTGCAGGGAATCTGTGTCTGCTTCAGATCAAGGACTTCAATTCTATTTCCGGATCACGCAAGGCATGCGCATCGACCTTCCTGCGCTGGTAGACGAGTTTCTTGCCCACCATGAAAGCTACGGGCAGATTGACCGCGTCCACGGCGATAAGATGGCCCTCGCGCAGATAGAACACGGCGAATGTCTCGTCCCCGGGCTTGCCGCGAACGACCCGCTCATCATGCGCTTGGGACAAGCCCACCATCTGCAGGCGCACGTCATACTGATTGGACCAGAACCAGGGTGCGGCATCGTAGGGCTTGTCCTGCCCCATCAAGGTCGCCGCCGCGGTACGGGCTTGATCGACCGCGTTGGCGACTGACTCCATCCGCTGCGTTTGTTCAAAGAAAAGATTTCTGTGGCGGGTGCAATCTCCGATTGCAAGGATGTCGGGATCGCCAGTGCGCGTATATTCGTCCACGAGAATACCGTCGTCACATGGCAGGCCGGCGGCTTCGGCCAGCGCGGTTTCCGGTGTAATGCCGACTGAGACGAGCACAAGATCGGCCGGGACCGTCGTGCCGTCGGCCAGTGTGACGCCGGCCACGTAACCGTGGTCACCGGCCTCGAAGCCGGTGACCGCCGTACCCAGGCGCACCTCCACTCCCGCAGCTCGGTGCTTGGCACAAAAGAACGCAGAGATCTCCGGGCCTGTGACGCGTTGCATGAGCCGCTCGGCAGCTTCCAGCACCGTGACCTTGAGGCCAGACTTGACGGCGGTGGCGGCCACCTCCAGGCCGATATAGCCGCCGCCGACGATGACCAGACGTTTGCCCGTGACGAATTGTTCACGAAGGGCATCCGAGTCCGCCATGTCGTGCAGATAATGAAGGCCTTTCAAGTCGGCCCCTGGCGCGTTCAGCCGTCGAACTCGAGACCCGGTGGCCAGGACGAGTTGGCCGTATTTCAGCGTGCTCTGGTCCGACAGCGTGATGGTCTTGTCGTCCCGGTCAATGTGCCCGGCGCGCTCCCCGAGCCGCAGCTGGTAGCCCGCATCGTCGAACACTGAACGCGACTTCATGTACAGCGACTCCTGATCAACATCTCCCGCCAGATAGGTCTTGGACAGCGGCGGTCGCTGGTAGGGCGGATGGGGCTCCTCGCCCACCAGAACCACCGCCTGTTGATAGTTCTTTTGCAGCAAGGTGGTCATGAGCGCGCCTGCCGCGTGCCCGCCTCCAATGATGACAGTCACATCCTTTTCAGTGTTCGCCATAGTCTCTCTGTTTTTGTCGTTTGAAATCGGAAGTTTGGTCCGTGAGATGCCAATTGGAACGAGTGCGGGGCCAGGTTGCGTAGTGTGGAGCCGCCAACCGCCCCGCGCGACGCCACACACGGGGCTCAGCCACTACCGGCCTACGCATCCTCCAGCAGCATCGCCGCGCCCTTCTCTCCAATCATGGTCGTCGGCTGATTGGTGTTGCCTCCGATCAGTGTGGGCATGATGGAGGCATCGACCACCCGCAGGTGTTGCAGGCCATGCACGCGTAGACGCGGATCGACCACCGCCATCGGATCGACGCCCATCTTGCACGTGCCGACCGGGTGATACGCCGACTCCCCGCTGCGCCGCGCCCAGTCCGCAAGGTCGTCGTCGCTCTGCAGCTTCGGCCCCGGAGAAATTTCGACTTCATGGTGCGGGGAGAAAGCCGACTGCGCCAGGATGTTGCGCACCAGGCGTACCCCGCGTACGAGTCGCTCAACGTCGGCAGCCTCAGCCATGTAGTTCGGATCGATCAGCGGCGGCGCGAACGGATCTGCGCTGTGCAGGCCGACGCGGCCACGCGACGATGGCCGGAGTCCGTAGATCATCACCGCATAGCCGTAGCCGCTCATGGCGGTCTTCAGGTCCCGCCCGTGATCGGCGTACAGCATGGGTGCGAAGTGCAGTTGCAGGTCGGGTATCGGCTCGTCCGGCCTGGAGCGAATGAATCCGCCGGCTTCGGCGCCATTGCTCGACAGCACACCGCGGCGGCCGATCAGGTACTGCAGCAGCGCCCACAGGGCCTTGGGCCAGTAGCTCGGATGCAACGAGATGCTCTGGCGGCTGCGTGCTTTGACACGCACGAACACGTCGATATGGTCTTGGAGATTCTGCCCCACACCTTCCAGTGCATGACGCAGCTTGATGCCGTGCCGGGCCAGTTCCTCGCGCGGGCCGACCCCGGACAGCATCAATAGCTGCGGCGTGTTGAACGCGCCGCCGCAGAGCACAACTTCGCGCGCGGCACGAACCTGCGTCAGCCCTTTCCGGCCCTGATATTCGACCCCGATAGCACGGGTACCTTCGAGCAGCACGCGGGTAACCTGCGCGCAGCTGCGGACAGTCAGATTGGAACGTCGTGCTGCGGGTTCGAGATAGGCGCGCGCATTGCTACAGCGCGCGCCGTCCTTCTGGTACGCGTAGTAAAAACCCACGCCTTCCTGCTCATGACCGTTGAAATCCGGATTGCGTCGGTACCCCGCCTGCGCCGCCGCGCCGACGAATGCCGTGCTCAACGGATTGGTATAGCGCCTCTCGGCCACATTGAGTGGGCCGCCCCAACCATGGAATGCCGTGTCATACAGGGCAACCTTCGGTTCGAAATGTTCTGACCTGCGGAAATACGGCAGCACGTCGGCGTATGACCAACCATCGCAACCCAGCCGTGCCCATTCGTTGTAATCCCAAGCATGGCCGCGGATATATACCTGCGCGTTCATACCGCTGGAACCGCCTAGCATCTTGCCCCGCGGCTGGAACAACGCACGGTCGTGCATGTGACGCTGCGCTTCGGTATTGAACTGCCAGTTGAAGCGGCGGCTGAACATCAGCTGCAGAAAGCCCAGCGGCATGTTCACGAATGGATTACGGCGGCTCTCCGGGCCGGCTTCGAGCAGCAACACCGAATGGCGGCCGCTCTCGGACAGGCGATTGGCCACAACGCATCCGGCCGAGCCGCCGCCGACCACCACATAATCGAATTGTTCAGATGCCATGCTGAATGAAACCGCGCCTCAAGCGTTGGGCGTCAGCTTGACCATCAGCTTGGAATAGCCGCGCACGAAGTTCGACTGCACCCGCTCGGGCTCGCCCACAACTTCGATGCTGTCGAAGCGCTTGAGCAGTTCTTCCCACAGGATGCGCAACTGCAATTCGGCCAGACGGTTACCCATGCAACGGTGGATGCCATAGCCAAACGAAATATGGTTGCGCGCGTTCTTACGGTCGATGATCAGATCATCAGGGTTGTCAAATTTGCGTTCATCCCGGTTGCCCGAGGCGTACCACATCAATACGCGATCACCTTTCTTGATGGTCTGGCCGCGCAGTTCAACGTCTTGCGTGGCTACGCGGCGCATATTCGCCAGCGGGGTCTGCCAGCGGATGATTTCCGAGACCATGTTGGGAATCAGCCCCGGGTTGGCCTTCAGCTTGGCGAATTCCTCGGGAAACTGATTCAGGGCGAGCACGCCGCCGCTCATTGAGTTCCGCGTGGTGTCATTGCCGCCAACGATTAGCAGCGCCAGATTGCCGATGAATTCCATCGGACGATTGATCATGTCCTTGGTCTCGTCGCTGCTCTGCAACAAGCTGATCAGATCAAAGCCAGGCGCTTCACCGGCTGCACGTCGTGCCTCCTTGTCGCGCCATAGCTGGGAAAAAGACCACGCCATGTCAGCGGCGGCGTCAAACATGTTCTCCTCATCGTCGAACTCGCCTCCGGTCGCTGCTGTGGTGCCGGCCAAACGATCCGACCAGTCGACCAGCTTGTGACGCTCGTCGTAAGGGAAATCCAGCAGCGTGGCCAGCATGCGACCCGTCAACTCCTTCGATACCGTCGGCACCCAATTGAAGGCCTCGTGCAGCGGCAGACTGTCGAGCACTTCACCGGTGCGCTGACGGATGAGCCCCTCCATTTCCTTCAGATTCTGCGGTGCCACCACACCTTGGACCGAACGGCGCTGCACATCGTGCTTGGGTGGGTCCATCGCAATGAACATCTCCACGGGCATCCCTTCCGGGAAGTCGCCCAGCACGATGAGCGGCTCGGAGGAAAACAGCTCGTGATGCTTGTCCACGAACAGAATGTCCTCGTAGCGCGTGATCGACCAGAACGGGCCAAAGGGGCTATCTTTCTGGTAATGCACCGGTGCCTCGTCACGCAGCCGCTTGAAATAGGCGCCCCACTGATCCTGCCGGTACAAGAAGGGGTTGCTGGTGTCGATGTCCTCGAGCGCTAGTGTTTTGACATCGGGAGCGGGCGCTTCCTGAAAGTGAACGGGAGGGCGCCGCGGGCCGATAACCGTCTTCTTTGCCCGCACCAGCATCTTGAGTGTCCGGATCTGCAGGTGCATCGGCACCACTCTGGATGTGGCGTTGACCAGCTTGGTCTGGACTACATCACTTGTCCGCAATTCTGTTGACATTGTGTCCTCCAATATCTACATCTGAAATTCGGGCAGACGAACGCTCATGCCATCCATCGCCTCGGTGGTTTGAACCTGGCAGCCCAAACGCGAGGTTTTTGCCAACTCCGGGGTCATGGACAGCATCTGTTGTTCCTCATCACCCGGCGCGCCGGTCTTGTCGTACCACGCGTCGGCAACGATGACGTGGCAGGTGCCACAAGCACATTCCCCCCCACAGTCCGCATCAATACCGGGAATCATGTGATCCACAGCGATTTGCATCAGTGAGGCGCCAGCCTTGAATTCCACGACATGTTCGGTGTCGTCGTGCTCAACAAAGGTCATTTTGCCCATTGCACTTTTCCTGTCGTTTTTAACTGCAACTCATAGTGACTGTATGCCCACCCTCCAGGGAGGACATTTGTTGACAATACGGGGGCATTTAAAGACACTCAAAGTCAGCAATGGGAGCTTATGAACATGACCAGACAAGTGGCTGGCTTGCAAAACTCCGAGGCCGACATCCCGTCGAATTACTCACGGCTGATCGCCCGTGAACTGGGGCTGACCGCGCGACAACTACCTAAACTGTTGCACGGCACCAGCGTTGGCACTCAACAATTCCTGAATGATGACAGCCTGCTTACGCCAACCCAGCAGGTTCAGATTTTGCGCAACGCACTGACGCTGTCCGGCCAGCCGGACTTCGGTTTGCGCCTGGGTGAGCGCCTGACACCGGCCACACACGGCGCGATGGGGTTTGCCGTTTGCAGCAGCCCTGACTTGCTCACCGCCCTCCACGCGTTTCATAAATTCTTGCCCACGCGCGCGAGCTTCATCCACTTGCGCTTGCAACAGACGGAAGATCACATGGAGTGCTTGTTGGATTTCCAGGTGCCGATGGATGAGGACGTTGCGCGTTGCTTGGCGGATACGGCGGTTAAGGCATTTTTTGCAACCGGCGAATTCATCGCCGGCCGGCCCTTGGATGAGGCCGAAGCCTATTTTGCCCATCCGGCGCCGGTTTACCGAGCCAACTACCCGGCGTATTTGCCCGGCCGCATTTACTTTGGCTGCGATCAGTTGAAACTAAGATTTCCCATGGCGTTGTGCAGGCTGCCGAACGTCTCTGCCAACAGTGAAAACTACGGACTGGCCTTGCAGCAGTGCGAGTCCATGCTCGCTCGTCTGCAGAGCCGTGAACCGGACTACCAGACCCGGCTCAAGAAAATGATGCTGTCTCATCCACCAGGCACGCTCAGTGAAGAAGAAGCGGCAGCCGCCCTGTTCATGAGCAAACGCACCCTTGCGCGCAAGCTCAAACAGGAAAACAGCGGCTTTCGAAAAATTCGCGAGGAGATTCTGTCCCGCCAGGCAGCAGACTATCTGCGCGACAGCCCAATGTCCGTCGAAGCCATTGCGGCGCTGATGAACTACCACGACACCGCAAGTTTCAGGCGTGCCTTCAAGCGCTGGTTCGCTGTTCCGCCCGAACAGTATCGACGAAATTCAGGCTAGTCACCGCCCCTCAAAACGAGGGCTGTGTCTTCAAATGCCCCCGTGTTGTCAATAAATGTCCTCGCCGGCTTCGCGCCGCCCACCTACTGTGACGGCTTTGGAATGGCATTTTTCGGCGGTCGTCTCCGCCCGGTCGCGGGTGCCGACGCTATGAAGCAAAAGAACATTTACATGAATGCAGACACCCGCGAGTACCTGGCACCCGGCGATTTTGTTGATAGCGAGCACCCCGACATTCAGGACTTCGCCAGCAACCGCGCCGGGGAAGGCAATGACCGGCAGCGCGCCATCCGCCTTTACTATGCGATCCGGGACGAAATCCGCTACGACCCCTACGCATTCTCGCTGGAGCCTGACAGGTTGCGCGCCAGCACAACGCTGGCTGCTGGCCGCGGCTATTGCGTACCCAAGGCTGTGTTGCTGGCGGCCTGCGCCCGGGCTGCGGGCATACCCGCTCGCATCGGCTTTGCGGATGTGAAAAACCACTTGGCCAGCCAACGCCTGCTGGCATTGATGCAGACAGACATTTTCTATTATCACGGCTATACCGAGTTGTGGCTGGGCGGCTGCTGGATCAAGGCCACCCCGGCGTTCAACATCGGACTGTGCGAACGCTTTGGCGTCAAGGCACTGGAATTCGATGGCCGCGAGCATGCGCTGATGCACGAGTTCGACACCGCCGGGCGCCGCCACATGCAGTATCTGACCGATCACGGCTCGCGCGACGATCTTCCCTACGCCGAACTGGCTGCTGCTTATCAAAAACATTACCCGCGTCTGCTGGCTGCGCCCGATGCACTGAGCGGCGACATGGCAGCAGAGATGGAACAGGACAGGGCTCAGGGCTGATGGCCGGGACAGACGGCGTGGCGGGCCATGATCCTGTCGCTGTGGCGCGGCAGTTTGGCGAGCAGGTGCCCCACAGCCGCGATCTCGGGATGCAGGTACTGACGATGGAAGCAGATCAAGTCCGCATGCGACTGGTGCCGGGGCCTGATTTGCACGCCGACGATGCAGCCGACGAGCTCTGTTCCAGCGTACTGTTTTCACTGGTGGACTCGGCCTGCGGGTTGGCGGTATTCGCCGCGATACAGGAGTTGACACCCATAGCCACGCTGGATTTGCGCATGGATTACCTCCGGCCGGCGGGTAGAGAACGTGCCCTGATGGCCTCTGCCCGCTGTCATCACTGGTCCGATGACGTTGCGTTCGTTCGCTGCCAGGTATTTTCCGAGGGACTGGATGGGCCGGTGGCTATCGGTAATGCCACCTTCATGCGCGCTACCCAAGGCAGGCATTTCGAGTCGAAGGCTTCGCAGGGCAATGCGGCATGAGCGAGGCAGCCGGCCCAGTGTCATCAAGGATGCCCGCCCAAGATGTGCACGGCGATACGCGGGCCACTTGGCAGAGCTTGCTGGAGCGCATTCCTTACGCGCGGCACCTTGGGCTCGAAGTCCAGCGGAACGACACCGCCATTGAAGTCCATTTGCCTTATCGCGATGCGTTGATCGGCAACATCATGCTGCCGGCCCTGCATGGCGGCGTGATCGGTGGGTTGATCGAGATCACGGCGCGCGTCGCCGCGCAAAGTCGCGACGCACAGGCTCGCAGCCCGCGCATCCTCGATTGCAACGTGGACTACCTGCGTTCCGCGCGGGCGCGATCCACCTACGCCGCCGCCGAAATCGTCCGCCAGGGACGGCGCACAACGTTGGTCCACGTTACCTGCTGGCAGCATCGAGCTCAATCACCTGTCGCCCATGGGCGGGTGCAACTGCTGTTCGATGCCGCGCCCAGCGGTATGTCCAAGGATGAACAATGACGCCAGATCGCAATACGCCGGTACTGGTCGGTGCCGGCCAGATCACCGCGCCCGAGCCTGACGGCCGCGCTGTGGTCAGTGGCGTGGGCTGGAACTTTGGCAAACATTCACTGTGGCTCTCCACAGCTGGGCCGTTTCAGACCTGCTCAAAGCCGTGAACGACGAGGAATCGCTGAACTACACCTCCCAATTGCGCAGCAACGTTCAGCGCAACCTGGTCATCCCAGAACGATGACACGAGGAAAATAGACAATGAGTGCAGCAGCCGAAATTGAATTCGCTCAGGCCAGCGTGGCCGAGCGCATGCGTGACGTCCGCGAGGCCACCCGCAGCGTGAGCGAGGGCTTTAGCCGGGCATACATGCGCGAGTGCATCGATAACCACCGCTTCCCGCAGGAAGCCTGGGAAGCGCTGGGCGAATACGGCCTGCTTGGCATCACCATCCCCGACGAACTGGGCGGCAGCGGCGGTGGCCAGGTGGAACTCGTTGCGCTGATGGAAACCCTGGCCGAGGCCGGACTGGTGCTGCCCATGCTGCTCCTGACCGGCTTCGCGCGCGTGCCGATCATCCGCCAGGGCACGCCCTCGCAGATCGAGCGCTTCGTCAAACCGACCATCAGCGGCGCGGAAAAACTGTGCTTCGCCATTACCGAGCCGGATGCCGGCACCAACAGTTTCGCGATGTCCTCGCTGGCGGCACAGGATGGGGACGGCTACCGGCTGACCGGCCGCAAGGTGTTTATCTCCGGCGCGGCGGACGCCGACCGCATGCTGGTGGTCGCCCGCACGCAAAAGGCGGGCGAGGTCGAGCGCCGCACCGAGGGCATGTCACTGTTCGTGGTGGATACCGACGCGCCCGGCGTGGAACTGCAGCCCCTGAATATCGACGTCGGCTGGCCGGAGCGTCAGTACCTGGTGTTTTTCGATGAGGTCAAACTTGAAGCGGACCGCCTGATCGGCCAGCCGGGACAGGGCCTGGCCGGCATGTTCGAGGCCCTGAACTCGGAACGCCTGCTGGTGACCGCCATGTCCGTGGGCCTGGGCAACTACGCGCTGAAAAAGGCCGTGGCCTACGCCAACGAGCGCAAACCCTTCGGCGTACCCATCGGCAGCTACCAGGCCCTGCAGCATCGCCTGGCCGAGGCCAAGGCCGAACTTGAGGCCGCGCGGCTGATGATGATTCAGGCCGCCGCGACCTTCGATGCGGGCGGCAATGCCGGCGCCCACGCCAACATGGCCAAATTGCTGGGCTCGCGCGCCGCGGTCAAGGCCGTCGAGGCCGCGCTGCAAACCCACGGCGGCTACGGGTTCGACCGGGACTACGACATCATCACGCTATGGCCCTCCGCCCGGCTGATGGAGATTGCGCCCATAAACAACGAAATGCTGCTCAACTACATCGGCGAACATGTCCTCGGCCTGCCCAAATCCTACTGAGACGCCCCGCGTGATCGAGCGCGACGGATTCACCGCCCCAGACGGCCAGGACATCGCCCTGTGGCGCTGGCCGCATACGCCAGGGCGTCCCACCCTGCACTGGGCGCATGCGACGGGCTTCCATGGCCGCCTTTATCAACCGCTGCTCGACGAGTTGGCGCGCGATTGCAACGTGCTGGCCTGGGACATGCGCGGCCACGGCGCCAGCGCCGGGGCGGCGGACATGGCGACATTCCGCGGCTGGGAAACCTACTACCAGGACCTCACCGCCTGGCTACAGAGCCTGGATGAGCCGGTTTGGCTGGCCGGCCATTCCATCGGCGCCACCACCAGCATCATGGCCGCGGCCCGGCGGCCGGAGATGGTGCGGGGCCTGATTCTGGCGGAACCCGTAATCCTGGATCGCTGGCAGGGCTGGCAGTTGTGGCTGGCCAAACTGCTGCGCCGGTCCGACCGGTTTGCGCTGGCAGCCGGTGCCGCACGCCGGCGCCGGGAGTTCGACTCGCATGCCGCAGCCCTTGACAATTTCCGTGGCCGCGGCGGCTTCAAGACCTGGCCCGAAGCCTGGCTTGAAGCCTACGTCCAGCATGGCCTCGTGCAGAGTGGGGACCGTGTTCGCCTGGCCTGCCCGCCCGAATGGGAGAGCACCACCTTTGCCCATACCGAACATAATCCCTGGCCCGGCATCCGTCGGCTGCAGTGCCCGGTGATCGTGTTGGCTGCTGATCGCGCATCAACCTTCTCGCACCGGGCACGCCAACGCCTGCGCACCGTGCTACCGATGGCACAGGTGAGCGCCCTGGCCGGGACGACCCATTTCCTGCCCATGGAGCAACCGGACGCGGTCAGCAACGCGGTAAGGCATGCCACCTCACCCAAATGCCATCAGATGTAATCCCCGATGCAATCATTGCTATGGGCAGCATCCGTATTCGACTACTTTGAGACAGTGGAGCTGGTCTCGATCACCAAGCGTTGGCCATTGGAGGATTGAATCGCCACTGCCGTCGGCATGACCAGCAATCAAGGCCCGATATCGACCCGACGCAATGGTGGCATCAACTTTGTTACGCCAAGGCGGCTCGCGTCAACTTGTGAACACGATCACCATCGCCTTTTCGCTGCCCGCGACGACTGCTGAAGCAATACGCACGTTGATCATCCTGGTTGCCATCAGCACTACAGCGCAAATGATTATCAGCACAGTGAACCGCCCCGGGAATCCCGGAGGCTCATAGGTTTGAGTCAGGCGGCCATCGCCTGACCCTCAATCTGTGAATAGTAAGCCGCTTCGCGCTCGATCGGCGGGACATTGCCGATCGATTCCATGATGCGGCGGTTGTTGAACCAGTCG